>JALUYL010000094.1 GCA_027012955.1 Sulfurovum sp. | reverse complement strand
AGATAAACAAGAAAAACAAGAAAAAATAGTCACGATGTTTGATGATATCGCATCAACCTATGATAAAGCAAACAGAGTGCTAAGTATGGGTATCGATATCCAGTGGCGTAAAAAAGGCTGTAATAAAGCTTTTGAGATACTTGGTAAAAAAGAGCTAGGGCAAGTGACTGATGTTGCGACAGGTACAGGTGATTTACTGATATACTGGAAAGAACAGGCACAAAAAAGTGGCGTAACCATAGAGAAGTATGTAGGCGTAGACCCTTCAGTAGGTATGCTAGAAGTTGCTCGTTCCAAAGTTGACTTTGCAGAATTTATAGAAGGTAAAGCACAGGAACTACCCGTTGACGATGAGAGTTCAGATGTGATTTCTATCTCTTACGGTATACGAAATGTAGTGGACAGAATAGATGCATTACAAGAATTTAACCGTGCATTGAAGCCTGGCGGTTTAGTAGTCATTTTAGAGTTTACAAAGCAAGAACGTAGAGGTATTGTCGATAAAGTGGTAGATTTTGGTATGAAAAATGTCTTGCCTAGAGTGGGTGGTTTTATCTCCAAAAATTACGAAGCATACAAATACCTTCCTGATTCTATAGAAGAGTTTTTAACCACAGAAATGTTGGCTAAAGAGTTAGAAGAAGCTGGTTTTGAGATGAAATATACAAAATCTTTTTCTATGGGTATAAGTACACTTTTAGTGGCACAGAAGGTGTAGGGTGTTGTCCCATGACAACACCGTAAATACGCATACAATTATTTTTGTGCATATATAAATGTGTAAATGATTCAAATTATTGGTGTTGTAAGGGTACAACACCCTACGGAGTTTTAAAATGTCAAACATGATGACCGTCTCATCTTTAAATACCAAAATAAAATCTCTATTGGAAGCTACATTTATGCACACACTTGTAGAGGGTGAAGTGGCTTCTGTAACTTACCATACTTCAGGACATCTCTATTTTTCTATTAAAGATGACAAAAGTTCTATTAAGTGTGTGATGTGGCGTTCATCTGTGGCAAGGATGAAGTTTCGTATAGAAAAGGGCATGCATATAGTGGTAGAAGGCTCAGTCTCTGTCTATACACCTAGAGGGGAGTATCAGTTTCAAACAGTACGTATAGAGCCTTATGGAAAAGGAGCACTAGCACTTGCGTATGAACAGCTCAAAGAAAAGTTGAAACAGAAAGGCTACTTCGATACACAACGCAAAAAAACCATCCCTAAACATATACAAAAAATCGCGTTGGTCACAGCAAAAGATTCGGCAGCTTTACATGATATACTTAAAATCATAGAACAACGCTGGGCGATGGTTGCTGTGACGATTGTAGATACCTTGGTTCAAGGTGAACAGGCTTCTTATCAAATAGTTAAATCGCTTGTTTATGCAGATACCTTAGGCGTTGATGTTGTGGTGGTAGGACGTGGAGGCGGCTCAGTAGAAGATTTATGGTCTTTTAATGAAGAACGGGTTGCTGATGCTATTTTCCATCTGCAGACACCTGTGGTTTCAGCTGTAGGTCATGAGGTAGATGTGCTCATTAGTGATTTTGTAGCAGATTTACGCGCACCTACTCCTAGTGCTGCGATAGAGATGATACTTCCTGATGCCCAAGAAATACGTTATACCTTGAGTGAACTCTTCAATAGATTTACCTATAGCATGCAACAATGTATCATACAAAAAAAGCAACGCTTACAGCATAATGAAGCACTTTTAGTACGTTCTTCACCTGTGCAAAAGTTAAAAGAAACAGAAGAAGCATTTTTACGTGTTCAAAATGAATTGAGCCGTAGGATAGCATATACATTAGAGCGTTCTCGTGTAAAATTACCTAATATTAAGGCACAGTATCAACAGGTATTTACATTGAATTGTAAACAAAAAGAACAAAATCTTAACCTTATAAATCAACAGTTTTTGATAAATAATCCTAAAAATAAATGTCGCACAGGTTGGGCACAAGTATCTGTTGAGGGGAAAATGGTCACACTCTCCAAGATAAGTAAAGAAGATAGCTTTGTTCTTGAAGATGAATTCACTAAAATAGAAGCCTTATGTGTGGGTAAATTATAAGGTTTAATACAGCTATGATATAATCTATTTAGTACACTACATAACTAAGATATAGGGTAAATCAATGGACAATAATATCGCAACATTTCAAGCATGGATACATGGCATGGGTAATGATGGATATATGTATAGTGCTTTGGGCATTACTATTATTTTATTTATGATACACACGTATTCTACTGCGCGTGAAAAAAAGAAATTACGTCATACTGTGAATGCTTATATTGAGGTCTTTCAAAAAGCTTTTGATTTATCTGATGATGCTTTGATTATACTCTCTACGAGTTATAAAGTGATATATATGAATAAAACAGCCATGACATTGCTGGGATTGGACAAAAATATCATTGATAAAGTATTGACACCTATGCCAAAGATAAAACGAAAAAGAGAATGGGAGTCACTGAGTACCTGTATCTCAGAGAAGGTTGTATCTAAAAACACTACACCTGTACGTGCATATCCTAAGTCCATACTCAAGGATCGAAGAGACAAAGAGACAGAAATCAATCTTTTTATAGATACTGTGAAAATGACAGAAGTTTCTACTGGAGAATATACTGTTGTGTCGATGCACGACTTAAGTCAGGCGAACGCACATGCTCAGATGGAATATAAGCATAGTTTGACTAAGCTTCCTAATCAACTACAAATTTTGCAAGACTTGCCTGCACTTTTTTCAAAAGTACATATTGAGAACAATAAAATAGCTTTAATCCTATTGGATTTTGATAACTTTACACGACTGAGAAGCATCATTGGATATGAACAGGCAAACAAAGTAGTGCTGAAATTTTCGCAATATTTAAATACGATAGTTTCTACGTTCAATATTTCTGTATATCATACCTTTGATAACCACTTTTTGTTAACCGTATCAAATCTAGAATCTATTGAAGCCATTGAAAATTTTGTTAAAGAGATACAGGCTAAATTAGCCAATTTCTATAAGATGGAAGATGTGAACTTGCATTTAACTGTTTCTGCAGGAATAGCTGTCTATCCAGACAGTGGTTCAACACGTCAATTGTTGGACAATGCGTATAAAGCACTTACCAAAGCAGAAAATGATGGTGATGGAAAGATAGAGGTATTTTTGCCTCAAAAATCTCAAAGCAAATATGATGAGCTCACCTTACATAATGACATGGAAGGCGGTTTGGCAAGAGGTGAGTTTGAAGTGTATTATCAACCCATAGTGAAAGCCGATACGCATGAGATAGTTTCTGCTGAGGCACTTATACGTTGGATACACCCTACGTATGGCTTTATCCCACCAGATGTTTTTATCGGTCTGATGGAGAAAACAGGCTTCATTGTAAAACTTGGACGTTTTATTTTAGAAGAAGTATTGAAGCAGCAAAAACGTTGGGAATTGTTCAAATTTAAGCAGATTGGTGTGTCTATCAATGTATCTATGGTCGAGATTGCTACGGGTGAATTTGTCGAACATGTGAAAGAAAAACTTGCATATCACCGTGTCAATCCAGAGTTTATTAAGTTTGAGATCACTGAGGGTATGGCGATGATTGGTGAAGGGGAGACGGAAAAGTACTTTCATAGGCTTAAAAAGTTAGGTGTAAGTATCTTGCTTGATGATTTTGGAACAGGCTATACATCATTTACCTATTTGAAGAAATTCCCCGCAGATATCATTAAGATAGATAAGACGTTGGTAGATTATATTTTAGAAAATGAAGAAGATCAGCGAATTGTTAAGGCGATGATTGAC
Organism: Sulfurovum sp.; assembly: GCA_027012955.1. Taxonomy (GTDB): domain Bacteria; phylum Campylobacterota; class Campylobacteria; order Campylobacterales; family Sulfurovaceae; genus Sulfurovum. The sequence goes on along the minus strand of JALUYL010000094.1, from coordinate 26,801 downwards.
TTGGGACATAATTTAGGGATGAAGATTGTTGTAGAGGGAGTTGAAAATAAAGCAATGGTGACGATGCTTGACTCTTACGGGTGTGACTTTATTCAGGGATATTATTTTTCTAAACCTTTACCTGTATTTGAATTTCAAAAATTACTTAGATAAATGAGGAGAGTGTATGTATGATATGTGGATGATTGTTGGGGTGTCTGCTTTAACTGCTTTAACTGTTTTAACTGTTCTGTTTATAGTGTTATTGTGGCAGTTCATGGTCTCAAAGAAGAAATTAAATTACACACGCAATGAGCTCTCATTTTTAAAACGGGAAAGAGAATACTATGATGAAGCGATGATTATGTTTGACAGCGAAAATACCATAGTCTTTGCTAATGAATCTGCAAAAAAACTTTTTTCTCTCAATGATGAAAATGAAACCTATGGCATTAGTAAAAAAGTACAATTACGTGTACAAGATGAGATGCCTACAGAGTTTTTTGAAACGATACATCAGTTAAAAGTACAAGAAGAAGATAGCTTCAAATTAAAAAATGTTGCACTCATTATCTCTGGGCAAGAGAAAAAAGTCAATATCTTTTTAGATAAAAGTAATTTGGAGGACAAAGAGACAACCACCTGTGTGATTGACTCAAGTACAGAAGAAATTACATTTTTAAAAAATAGTAAAGAGGGTACGGTTGATTTTCTTACAGGATTACCAAGTCAATTTGTAGCACTTGCAGACATTAACTTTCTTGTCATCGAAAGTAAGAAAAAATCAGAATCTTTTGCACTCTTTCTTTTAGGGATTGATCATTTTAAAGAGTTACAAACCACATTGGGTTTAGGGCATAGCAACCAAGTCTTAAAAAATTTGTCACAGTACTTTTTAGAAAATCCAGAAGAACATATAAGTGTCTATCGTATGGATGCAGATAATTTTTTGTTTATCATGCATGGTCTTGATGATGTTGAGTTAGCACGAACGATGGCGAGAGATCTCATCGTATCTGTAGGAAATGTGTTTAGAAAAAGTAATGATACCAGACTTACAAGTTCAGTGGGGATAGCCTTATATCCTCAAAATGGTGAGAATGCTAGTAAATTAGTAGATAATGTTTATATAGCACATGAGCAAGCAGAAGCGGAGAGTGACTCAAATATTAAACTGTTCGATATGGAACATCATGTGATACGTGAAGATGAGTTAACAATGAAAGATGATATACGTAAGGGAATCATCAGAAGTGAGTTTTTACTGTATTATCAGCCAATGTTTGATTTGGAAGGTGAACAAATGATAGGTGCTGAAGCACTACTACGCTGGAAGCACCCGACGCATGGTCTCATTTCTGCTGACAAATTCTTAGGTATTGCGGAGAAGTCAGGGCTCATAGTTGACCTTGGTGAATACGTCTTTAATGAAGCTATCTTACAACGTGAACGTTGTGGGGTAGGGGCAAGACCTGATTTTCAAATTACGATTAACCTCTCGCTTAAAGAGATGCAAGTAGAAAAACTTCTTCCAAGATTGGAAATACTTTTTGCTAAACATAAAGTAGAAAAACATATGATTAACTTAGACATTAGTGAAGGTGTCGCTATGGAAAACATAGACAAAACAGCCAATGACTTTAAACTCTTTAAAGATTTTGGTTTATCTCTTTCCCTTGATCATTTTGGAGCAGGGTTATCATCGTTCAAATATTTAAATATGCTACCTATCGATGTGATTAAAATAGACAGATCATTGATCTTTGACTTAACACTAAATCTAAAACATCAAACAACAGTAAAAGCGATTATTGACTTGGCGCATACTTTAGGGTACAAGGTTGTTGCTGAGGGTGTAGAGACATCACAAGAAGCCAGTATTTTAACAGCTTTACATTGTGACTATGCACAGGGATATCTATATTCTCGTCCACTCCCTGCAAATGAATTTGAAGAGTTATTAAGTTAAGAGAAGTAGACCTTCTCTTAGTTTTTTACATCATGCCCGGCATGCCACCCATTGGAGGCATATCTGGCATAGGTGTTGGTGCTTCAGGGATATCTGAAACGGTTGCTTCTGTTGTAAGAAGTAATGAAGCAACAGAAGTTGCATTTTGAAGTGCTACACGTTCCACTTTAAGTGGATCGATGATACCCGCTTCAAGCATATCTACATACTTTCCAGTCGCTGCGTTAAATCCTAAGTTTGCTTCTGTTGAGTTTGCAATCTTGTCCGCAACTACACCTGCATCAAATCCAGCATTTTGTGCGATTTGTTTCATAGGAGCAAAGACAGCTCTTAAGATAATCTCAGCACCTACGGCTTCATCCTCTTTAAGGTCAAGTTTCACTGCCTGACTTGCTTTAATGAGCGCTGCACCACCACCGATGACGATACCTTCATCTACGGCTGCTTTGGTTGCAGAGAGTGCATCATCCACTCTGTCTTTTTTCTCTTTCATCTCTGTCTCAGTGGCAGCGCCTACTTTGATAACCGCAACCCCACCAGAGAGTTTTGCAAGACGCTCTTGAAGTTTCTCTTTGTCATACTCACTTGTGGTACTTGCTACTTGTGTTTTTATTTCATTGACACGAGCGGCCACGGCATTGGCATCACCTTTACCATCGACGATGACAGTATTGTCTTTGTCTATTACCACTCTTGCAGCATGTCCTAAGTCAGCCAATGTCGCTTTTTCCAGCGTAAGACCGAGCTCTTCTGTGATAAGTGTAGCGCCTGTCAAGATAGCGATATCTTTCAACATCTCTTTCTTTCTATCTCCAAACCCTGGTGCTTTCACAGCTGTGATGTTAAGCACACCTTTGAGTTTATTGAGCACCAAAGTAGAAAGTGCTTCACCTTCGATATCATCAGCGATGATAAGAAGAGGACGTCCACTTTGCTGTACTTGCTCAAGCATAGGTACTAAGTCTTTGAGTGAAGTAAGTTTGCTATCTGTTAAAAGGATGATAGGTGACTCTAATTCACACGTCATCTTCTCAGTGTTTGTTACAAAGTAAGGAGAGATGTATCCTCTATCAAACTGCATACCTTCTACTACTTCAAGGTCATCATTGATCCCTTTGGCTTCTTCAACGGTAATGACACCATCTTTACCCACTCTGTCCATCGCTTCAGCAATAAGGTCACCGATAACACTGTCTGAGTTTGCAGAGATAGTTGCAACTTGAGCAATCTCTTTTTTATCTTTTACTTCTTTAGAAATCTTTTTAAGCTCTTCGATGATAGCAGCAGATGCTTTGTCCATACCACGTTTCACTTCTATAGGGTTTGCTCCAGCTGTGATGTTTCTAAGCCCTTCTTTGAAGATAGAATGTGCAAGTACGGTTGCAGTAGTTGTTCCATCTCCAGCTTCATCTGCTGTGTTTGAAGCAACTTCCTTAACCAGTTGAGCACCCATATTTTCAAGCGTGTCTTGTAGCTCTACCTCACGTGCAACAGAGACACCATCTTTTGTGATGTGTGGCGCACCATACGATTTTTGTATCAGTACGTTACGTCCTCTAGGTCCCATGGTGACTTTTACTGCATCAGCGAGTTTTGTTACACCTTCAAAGAGACCAGACCTTGCTTTGTCTGAAAAAAATATTTCTTTTGCCATTATATGTATCCTTTCTTATTTAATTAAACCAAGCACTTCTTTGCTTAGTAGTATAAGGTATTCTTTACCTTCTATCACGATTTCCATGCCTGAAAAGTTTGCAAAGACTACTTTGTCTCCAACATTAATACCATCTGCTTTCGCATCTGGTCCTACAGCGGTTACCATACCTTCTAAAGGTTTCTCTTTTGCTGTATCAGGGATATACAGCCCTGAAGCTGTTTGGTTTGACTGCTCTTCTCTTGTGACTAAAAGTCTGTCTTTTAATGGTTCAAATGCCATCATTAACTCCTTTGAATTTTTATAGTCGCATTGTAGTCATTTTTCTTTAATAAGTCAATAAGTTTCTTTCAACTATTTAATATATGTGAGTCACTATGACTAAACTATGACTATTTTAAAGAAAAAAGAACTTTTTTACTATATTCTTCTAAAATTTATTGATAATAAAGGTATCTTTAGATAAAATTCTGTCTCTTCAAACATAGTGGTAAGGTAGCTCAGCTGGTTAGAGCGCTGGTCTCATAAGCCGGAGGTCGAGGGTTCAAGTCCCTCTCTTACTACCACTTCTATTAAACAATCACAAAACACACAAACTACGGTATACACGGCGTTAGTTGGCTCTGTTATATCATTATTTTTAACAAAAAACATAGTGCAGATGCTCTCGCACTCTTTTATTTTTTCTGTAAAATGCCAATTCTAATCCCAACTACAATTCACCTTACTAATGTTAAATACTACAAATCCACTCAAAGGTGGAGTGCTCTCATATAAGAAAAAGTAGAAAAGTAAGCACTCACTTTTTTAATTAAGTCGCAAGAAGCAATACTACATAACGCATTATTTACTCGTATCTATCTTAAGGTCATCAAATGATGTTTGCGCATCTGATTTTGTCCAAACACCTACACCACCTACTTTTTTAAGCTGTGTATCTTTGTACTCTAAGTATTGCTCACCATCAATATAGCCTTTAAAGGTATCTCCTTTTTGTTCTATCTTCATCATGTGCCAGCCTGAAGAGAGTTTCACATCGGCAGAAGCTAGTTCGCTACGCATACCATCATGTACGATGTAGAATCTAAAGTTGTCTTCGAGTGGATTGAAACGGGCAACATAGTAATTATCGTTGTCCTGTACTCTCCACATAATCCCACCGCCTTGGTCTATGCGTCCTGTGTTGGCTCTAAACGCTACTGTAATGTCTCCATCTGTGAAGTGAACGTCCTTGGTGTAACAAAGGTTAAAACTACCCGTACTTCTCTCTATCATCGAGACACGGTGTTCCGTACCATCTGTCGTGATTTCCCACTTTCCAAAGGTATGCCATTGACTTAAATCTATTTTTTTAAAGTCATAGTGTATATTTTCTGCGAGTAAAGCACTACTTGCCAATGCTGTGGCGAGTATAAATTTTTTGAACATTTTTACCCTTAATCTTCAATCGTATAAATAAGTTTTTCACTCACATCATTACCCGCTATTTCAATATAACGCATAGGGTATTCATCTAAATCAAGTGGTCTTATAAATCCTCTTGATGTGATGGTTTTTACCCTGTTAATCATCTTAATATTGTCAATGTGTTTATGCCCTGAGAGTGTGACAAGAAGGTTAGGGTAGTCAAAGAGTGCTTCGATGGTTTCTTTGCTGTTTCCTAACACATATTTATGGATATCTTTCTCCTCTGTACCACACCAGTAGTTGGTGTAGGGGTGGTGGTTGAGTATGAGGGTTGGCTTACCAAGGTCAAGCATCTTTTTGGCAAAAGCAAGGGTCTCTTTGGTAAATGCACCATTATTTACATGCTCTATACAGCTGTCAAGCCCTAAAATAAGTGTACCGTTTTTCTCAACTGCCCAGTCTTTACCCTCTACAGTCAGCTCTGGGTAAGACATAAAAAGTTTTTTAAATGCCGCAAGATCTATCTGCATATCATTGGCAGGATTGGCTTCCTTATTCCCACGTACATGGTAGACAGGGCAATGTAGTTTTTCTACTATCTTCTTATAGACCAACGCATCAGAATCTGCTTTCATGTTGTTGTTAAAGTTATCTCCACCAAACAATACACAATCTAAGTCTGGGTAGTTTTTATTGAGGTAGGTTACTGCCATTTCGAGCGCTTCTACTGTGTCTGTATCACCCATATCCATATGGGCATCGGTAATGTGTACGAGCTTGAGTGAATTTTGTTTTTTTTGTGTAGCTTCTGTAGCCATGAGAGGCATCGCAGCCAGTGCCGCAGCCCCTTTGAAAAAGTTTCGTCTTGAATTGTTTGCCATTATTTATCTCCTACTGGTATATATGCATAGCCCTCATTCTGACGGTCTATGAGTCCTATGGTTGAATTGGGGATTATTTTAACGTAACTCACTATATCTTTAGCTTTAAGTCCATGCTTTAACATACCGACTTCACACATAAGAAACTCTACATCATAAGTGTTTGACATAGATTTTATACGTTTTTTTAACTCCGCATAGTTAGCAAGCAGTGTTGTGTCTGTTTTGTATTCTGTTTTAGTTGGATCCACAGTAAAGTAACGGTATGCCCCACCATGAATGACTACTGTCACATCAAGTTCTTGGAGTTTTCCTTCATAGTACGCCTTGTTAGCCACGATTGCTTTGAGTATTTTACGTTCAAAATCTTTTTGCTTGTGTGTGGTAAGGTCATAGACTACCTTGACAGAAGTCTCTGCGAACATGAGGGTAGAGAGGGTGAGAAGAAGTAAGAGTATTTTTTTCACAATGAATCCTTTTGTTTATGATAGCGAAGAAGTGTAAATCAATGGTAAAAAATATTTTGCATACAAAAATATGGCAATTTGAAAGATTTTTGAATAATATCTACATATAATGCTAAAATATATGATACTAGAGAATGTGCAAGGATTTATTATGAGTGAGATTGTTATATATGAAGATGGAGATATTGCATTAAATGCAACTGTGGAAAATGATACTATTTGGTTAAGTCAGAAGCAGATGGAAACATTGTTTAATAGAGACAGAACAGTTATATCTAAGCATATAAAAAATATATTTTCAGAAGATGAATTAGAAGAAAAAGTGGTATGTGCAAATTTTGCACATACCACTCAACATGGTGCTATAGAATGTAAAACTCAGACTAAAGAGGTTAAGTATTATACTCTTGATGTCATTATCTCTGTAGGATATAGAGTTAAATCAAAAGAGGGAACAAAGTTTCGTATTTGGGCAAATAAGATTTTAAAAGAGTACCTCATAAAAGGATATGCTCTTAATCAAAAGCATCTACAACAAAAAGGTCTTAAAGAATTCCACCAAGCCATAGCACTTTTAGAAACAACCATAAATCAAGAAAATCTGGCATGTGATGAAGCCAAAGGGTTGTTAGATGTCATTGTAGGTTATGGGCGTTCGTGGTCACTTCTAGAAGGCTATGATGAAGACAATCTTTTTATGCCAACCTATCATAATGAACACAAGTTTGTTTTGGGCTATCGTGAAGCAAAAGATGCCATATCGCAACTAAAAAAAGAGTTAGTGAAAAAGGGTGAAGCGAGTGAACTCTTTGGAAGAGAAAAAGCAGGTGAGTTTGACGGTATCATCGGTAACATCTACCAAACCTTTGGAGGTGATGACCTCATAGCTAGTGTTGAAGCCAAAGCTACAAACTTACTCTACTACATCATAAAAGACCATCCTTTTGTAGATGGAAACAAACGTATAGGTGCATTTCTTTTTATACTGTTTTTACAGAAAAATAAAATGCTTTACCGTGCCAATGGCGAAGCCAAAATAAATGACAATGCGCTTGTGGCTCTTACACTTATGACAGCCAAGTCTCTGCCTCAGCAAAAAGATACGGTGATTGCTTTGATTGTGAATATGTTGATGGATGAATAGTATGGTTAAAAGTATATTTTAATGTTGTACCCAAAGTTGAATAAACTAAAACAACAAATGATATAATGACAAAACCAAGGATATACATGAACTATCAAAGAAGTTTTCAAGAACTAGAATCAAAAGCCACACTATGGTGGTCTACCCAGTTACATGAGGCAAATGCGACTATTAGTATTGTTCCAAAACTTTTAGAGACACAAGACGACTTTCTACGTATTATATCTTTATCAAAAGCTAATCCATTTAAAGTTTTTGACCTTTTAGAAGCATCTGAATTTCCTGCAAATCTGTTTTTGAAACATCTATCAGTATTGGCTGATTATGGGGGAGAACCAATTCAAAGACTTGGTCGCTCTTTTGATGATATTTTTAAAAATAGTAATGGAAAATATCTTATAAATTTTATTTGGGAAACAGAAAACTTTGAATATGAGTTCAAAGCACTTCCTGTTCGTGGGCTTGCTAGTAAAAAGTTATTTATAGATGGAGAAGGTTTAAAGGATGTTCACCCATTAAGCGATATATACAGAGATATGATTGTCATTTTAATGTTTGGATCAACTTCTACAGTGAGTGAAGAAGCAGGATTGTCAAAGTGTGAGATTGGTACACTTTTAGGTAAAGCTGATATATTAGAAATCTTTGTAAAACAACGATATATAAATGTGAGTAAAATTACAAGTGGCGCAACAGCAAATTCACTTGGACAGTTAGCACAAAAACAGGTTGTTAGCTACTTGAAAAACTCTCTTTCGGAAGAGTATAGTGTTGTGAGTAATGGATATATAGAGCTTGATGGTTATGGTAAAACTACAGGAATGCCTTTTGATATAGTTGTTGAAAGAGAAAATCAATATATTGGCATAGAGATAAGTTTTCAAGTTACAACCAATAGTACGATTGAAAGAAAAGCAGGTCAAGCATTAGATAGATTTAACCTTATGCACTCAGATGGCTATAAAATTGCTTATGTACTTGATGGTGCAGGAAATTTTCAGAGACAATCAGCACTCTCAAGTATTTGTAAATATAGTGATTGTAGTGTGGCTTATTCAGATGAAGAGTTTGAGATTCTATCAAGTTGGATTAAGGAAACGATTTGATAAAATTTATAGATTTATTTGCAGGAACAGGTGGTATTAGATTAGCCTTGGAACACGCTTGTAAAAGCTTTGGTATCTCAACAGAATGTGTTTTAAGTTCAGAGATAGATAAAAATGCTTGTTTATCCTATGCGTTAAACTTTGGAGAAAAACCGTCTTCTGATATTCGAGAAATTTATGATTTTCCTGATTTTGATTTTTTGTTGGCAGGTTTTCCTTGTCAATCTTTTTCCTATGCGGGGAAACAAAAAGGATTTGGAGATACGAGAGGTACTCTCTTTTTTGAAGTTGAACGAATTTTAAAACAAAAAAAACCTAAATATTTTCTACTTGAAAATGTAAGAGGATTAACAACTCACGATAAAGGTAGAACTTTTGAAACCATTAAAAAACATCTTACAGACCTCGGTTATAGCATAGATTATTTCCTATTAAACTCAAGTGATTTTAATGTCCCACAAAATAGAGTGAGAATTTATATTGTTGGTGTATTGAATCAAGAGATAAAAATGACACTAAAAAATAACGTAGGAGCATCAGATACACATACTTTTAAAGCACAAATACAACCTTCTCTTTTTAATCATTTTATTCAACCAAAAGTGGTTAATGATATTTTAGAAAAAAATCCTAATAAAAAATATTACTGCTCTAAAACGTTTACTAAAAGTTTACAGCACATTATGAATGGTAATCTTTCTAAACTAAATGGGTATCGCCTCACTGACTATAGGGGAGGAAATTCTATTCACTCTTGGCAACTTGGCATTAAAGGCGTTTGTTCCTCTCGAGAAATTGAATTTATGAATCTTCTTATATCTAATCGTAGAAAAAAAATATTTGGAACACATCAAGATGGTAAAAGCCTTACAAAAGAGCAAATTATGACATTTTACCCATATGATGATTTTGACAAAATAACAGAGTCGCTTATCAAAAAAGGCTATCTAGGATTGTCTGAAGAAAAATATAAACCTGTTTGTGGAAATATGTCTTTCGAAGTTTTCAAATTTTTAGACCCTAATGGAATTTCTATTACGCTTACTGCATCAGATTCAAATAGGCTGGGTATTGTGCAGAATAATATCGCAAGAAGATTAACTCCACGAGAGTGTGCTAGACTCCAAGGGTATCCTGATAGTTATCAACTACTTAAGAATGACAATGCTGTCTATAAACAAATGGGAAATGGTGTTTCTGTTCCTGTTGTGGAAGCTGTTTTGGTGGATTTCATTAGGTATAATATTACTTCATCTTCTAGAAATATTTTCAGCTCATTTAGCAAAACTAAACCGCAATACAGTTAACCGTTATCTGATGATTGGATAAGATTAGCATTTACCAAAATTTCAAGCACGAGCAAAAAGAGTATGGAAAATATACGTACAGTGCTTGAAAATTTACACTAAATTTACATTAATACAATAGAATGTGCTTGCTTGTCCAAAAAAGCAATTATTTGAATTTGTTTGAATTCTGAGTGAGAAGATGCATTTGAGTTGTAGTTTCCTTTTTTAATCCTTTGAATGCACTTCTCTCACTCATTTCCACTCTATACACCAACCTCTCCAACCCTTTACTCTTATGCATATATGGTGCAATGACTTTGAGTAATGCTTCTTTATTTTTAGCATTTTTTATACGTTTAAAAAGTATCTTCTTCTCATCTATAAAAGCCAACGCCTTAAAGATGCGATACACGGCATAAAAAAGACCAAGATAGATAGCCGATAAAAGCGCCCACAGCCATATATTTTTAGATTTTTTTACCGATGTGCCAGTCACAGTAATATGATACGACTCTGTATGAATACGCTCAACCATTTGCTGCTCTTGGTTAAAATAGGTCAAAGTGATAGCAGGGATAGTATAGTTTTCATCTGAGATGATGTCAAATGTTTTGCTGAGTCCCTCTGCTTTGTGTGAATAAATCAGGGTATGAGGGATAGAGAGGGTTAAAAAATCAAGGTTTTCAATGTTTCCTTCACCCTCAAGTGACACAGTAAAGTGCAGTGGCTTTTGGGCTTGTACTGTTGTGCTGTCAACACTTGCAGAAAGTGTATAGTTCCCTGTCACACTCAGCCCTTCTGGTAAAGGAGTGACCTCTATAGTGAGTGTCTTGGTATAGATATCTAGCTTTTGAAGGTAATGGTTTTTGTTGTATCGTTCTTGATACTTTGGCGGTATACTTTCTATGTGTGCTTTGAGTGCAGGGAGAGTAAATCTACCTGCTTTTTTTGCATGCAGTGTATAGTGCTGAAGCACGCAGGTAGTAGTGTTTGTCTCTTGCTTCTCTTCCTCACGGAGAAGGGCAACTTTAAAGTCTAAAAGCTGTGGTTCCTCTAGGGTATACTCTTCAAGGTTGTCATAACAAAATTTCAAGCTCAATGTTGCCTTGTCACCTACCATTAAAGATGTTTTGTCTAGTGTTGCTGTAAAACTGTATGCATGGGCAAAGGTATAAAAACTCAGTAGGCACAGGAAGGCTCTAAAAAGAGAGGTTTGCATCTAAACTCCTTTTTGTTGTAGGTATATGTTCTAAGTAGGGTTGGAACTTTTGGTTTTCTAAGCGCTTAAACCACTGTTCCTCTTCTGAAGGGATGAGTTTTTCAAGTTTAACAGCATAGTTTGAAAATATCGCTTCTTTCGTAAAACTGTTCTTTGCTATGGCTTTAAAATGCAGTTTTTGATAGGCTTTATGTAGATTTTTGCGTTCTATCTTTAATTCTTTTGCCACCTGTGCCAAATTCTCTTTGCTCTGTCTTAATGGATAGACTAAAAGTGACTTCGTATAATACTCTTTTGCATGAGAAAGTTTATGCAAATGCACGTATGCCGTAGCGATATTATAATAGACCTTGGCATTGTATAGCTTCTCTTTGCTTAACGCTTTTTTATAGTTTTCTATAGCCAGCATATACTCTTTTTTGAGATAATACAGTGTTGCTGTGTTGTAGGAAACCTTTGGCGTAGGAGTCAGTTTTTTATAGCTTTCTATGGCTTGACTATAAGCTCGGTTTTGAGTATCTACTTTGGCTTGATGTAGGTACCAAAAATCAAACAACCCTGCATGAAGTGGCGTAGTCACCTGCGGTACAAAGAGGATTGCAAAAAAGAGTGTCAACATACTGTTTTTCAAAGGAAAGAAAAGTAGTATCAAGAAAAATAGTGCCAACCAAAGAGGATAGGGGTAGAGCTCTTTATTGTGACTCAATTTGTAGTGAAAGGTCTCTGCCTGTGAAGGATGATTTTGGATATGTGTAAGTAGCGTAAAGATGTCCTCATTTGACCATGAATAAGAAAGGCTCACTCCTCCACTCTTTTCACATAGCCTTTTCATAGAAGTATTACGCTTAGGCGAGAGCAGCAAAGAGGAGAGCGAGATGTGCTTACTCTGAAGATAGTTTAACTCTTTGGCTCTTGAGATATCTTTTCCACCATCACTAAGTAGAAGTATCTGTTTTGATGCGTGTGTATACAGTAGGCTTTCGCTTGCTTGCAAAGCAGCAAAAAGGTTTGTGTTGGGTGCAAATTTTTGGCTAAGGTTAGCGTCTTGAAGCAGTGTTGAAAGAAGGCTACTCTCCTGTGTCAGAGGGTAGAGCATATAGGCTTCTTTGGCGTAGAGTATAACCCCTACTTGAAGATGGTTTGCTTGCGCTAAAAAATCTGTAAGCTTTTTCATCGCTAAGGTAAGTCGTGTAGGGTAGATGTCATTGGCATGCATAGACTTTGATACATCTACTGCGATGATGAGGGCAGGTTTGTTCTCTTCATTATCTAGTGTGGGTAGCACCTGCACTGGACGTGCCAAAGCTACGATACATAGGAGTAATACCAAAAGAAAAAGAAGACGTTTGTATCTGTTAGAAAGTCCTTGACTGGGCAGAGAGAGTTTTTGACGCATTTGTGTACTAAAATGTTTAGAAAAGGCATCTTCTTTTTTAACAAGTTTGAGCCATAAAAACGCAAGTGGCAAGAGAGACAGTATTAGTACATAGGGGTATAAAAATGTCATAACTACCATACCTCGTCTTTGTTCAATACCAACAATGCCAAGCCAGACAAAAGTGCCAAGATCAAAAAGTAGGCATACAGGTGCATAGGCATAGTAAGCGTGTGGTAATGCACAGGTGATTTTTCCAACAGATTAATCTGCTTATAGACCTTTTCCAAATCTTTTTTTGTTCTTGCCACATAGGGTTTTGTCTCTGAGGTTTTTGAAAGCTGTGCCATCATGTTGCTATGGGTTTTGTCTATGATAACTGTATAGATTTTGATATGGTATGTTTTAAGTAAACGCTTGGCAATGACTAGAGGGACTGTACTTGAGGAATCCTCTCCGTCACTAAGCAAGATGATAACTTTACTTTTACTCTGACTTTCTTTTAACAGGCGTACTGAAGAGACAACGGCATCTATAAGTGCAGTACTCTTTCCCATCGCGCCTATTTTAAGTCCTTTAACGATACGCTGTTGTGTTTTTGTCTCAAAACTCAGTGGCGAAGCGATGGCTGCATGTGTACCAAAAACTACCAAACCTACACGGTCATTTTTACGTTGCACAATGAAACTGCCTACGACTTCTTTCACTGCATCAAGCCGTGTTTGTTCATACTCTTTAGGGTTAAATCCATATAGACTCATAGACCCACTAATGTCTAGTGCCAAGACAATATCAATAGCATCTTTCTTTACCATAGGCTTTTGGATGTTGTAAACAGGCATAGAGAGTGCAACAGTGGCAGAGACAAGCAAGACCCATTTTAACACTTTACGCAAAGCATTTGGTCTTTGTAAAGAGAGATGATAGAGCTTTACATGAGGCATATAGTAGCGCAAGTTTTCCTTACGTGAGTGTAACTCCAAGAGTATAAATAGAGGTAAAAGCAACAACGCAAAAGGAGATAAAAGTGCAAAATGTTCAAACATTTTTATGCCTTAATACTTCTAAAAAATGGGTGAGTTGTTTTTGTGTATAGGCATCAAGAGGGGGAGGGTTTTCCTGGTATTTAAATGGCTCCAATAATACTAAGAGTTTCAGAAACTCCTCTTTCTGTGTAGAAGTACGCACCACACGTTTGCCATAGTATGCAAACTTATAGGCAATCTGCTTTGCATCGTCTTCTGTGTTCTGTGCAAGCAAAGAGATATAGTAGCTTCTTGTTCTCTTTTTATGTTTAAGGTACAGTCTTCTAAGATACCAAAACCCCAGTAACATCGCTATACAAAGAAGTATGAAAGTATAGATAGAATACTCTACTATCACCACAGCAGGGAAGATGTCATGCAAGGTCATGCTGTTAGCAGAGTTCTATCTTCTGTAACAATGTCTCTATCACATCATCAACCTCTACTTCATCCACTTGTGCATTGTAACTCAGCACTATACGATGACGCAAAACATTTTTAATGCACAAGCTTATATCTACAGGTGTCACCTCTGTATTGCCACGTATATAAGCAGAAGCTTTAACTGCTTTTAACAGGTCTATCGTCGCTCTAGGACTTGCCCCATAGGCAATGATATTTTCAAGCTCAGGCAAGCCATATTTTGTAGGCGCTCTTGTAGCAAATATAAGTCTAACGATATGTGCTGTCAACGCATCATCAATATAAAGTGCTTCTACCTCTTTTTGCATCTCTTTAAGTGCTTCATAGCTCAATACCTGTGTGACAGTCTCAAAGCTTTTGTTGGCTACTTTTTTGGCTATCTCAAACTCTTCGTCTTCACTGTTATAGCCTACCAGTACTTTAAACATAAAGCGGTCAAGTTGTGCTTCAGGCAGACTATAGGTTCCCTCTTGGTCTATGGGGTTTTGGGTTGCAAGCACCATAAAAGGAGCCTCTAGTTTAAAGCTATGCTCACCTATGGTCACTTGTCGTTCCTGCATCACTTCAAGTAACGCTGACTGTACTTTTGCAGAGGCTCTGTTAATCTCATCTGCTAACAACAAATGGGTAAAAAGTGGCCCCTTTTTAAGCACAAAGCTCTCCTCTTTAGGGTGATATATCTCAGCACCTAGTAAATCGGAAGGAAGAAGATCAGGCGTGAACTGAATACGCTTAAAGTCTAAGCCTGTAGCATCCGCCAAAGTATTGACCATAGTCGTCTTGGCTAACCCAGGTAACCCTTCTATGAGGATATGCCCTTCACATAGGATGCCAATAAGCACCGCATCTACAAGTGCATGATGCCCAATGACATGTTTTGAAATTTCTGTTTTTAATTGTTTTATTTGAGAACTCATGCAATGATTATAGTACGTCAATGTAAAAGTTATATAAATAAGGTTTATATTTTTTGTAATAATTTACAATAAATTTACAATCTTTTTATATGATGTCATCAAGTTGCATAACATATAAAAAGTTTAGCATAAGGAATATGATGACTATCAAGAAAATATTATTGTCTTTAGTACTACTAGTATATCTTACACCTTTACACGCTATCGAAATAAAAAATGATAATGATGCGATACTAAAATTGGGGATGGAAATGTCCAATATGAGAAATATGTTAGAAGCCTATATTCTTATAGGTATTAAACTAGAATACAAAAATCCAACCAAAAAACTAAAAGATGGCATTACGCACTATGAAGATTTACTTCATGCACTTCAATCTAAATATAAAAATGATAAAGCAATGCAAAATAGTATTGACACTAGCTTTCATGCATGGAAGATTGTCCGCAAAGCAATGGTGTTAGCGCTCGATAAAAAGAATAGCTTAAAAAAGATGAAAGATGGTGCTATTTTTATTCATGGTAATATTCGGACAGTCATTAAAGAGATGGCAAGAATGAAGAAAATACTTTTAGATAAATCTACCATCCAAGATAAAGATGTACTCAATGCTTCCATCGAAATTGCGGCATCTTCCAGAAGGTTGTCTGCACACTATATGATGGCATTATGGCATCTCGATGACCCTACCATAAAAAAACATTGGGATAAAGGTTTAAAAATTTATGGCGACTCGTTAAACATCCTCCGACACTCTGCTTATGTTGAAAATAAAGAGTTTCTTGACTTGCTTAGCAGTTGCCGTAAATACCATAGATATTTTGTAAGAATGTGGGATAAACCAAAAATATTTTCTATACTTATTGATAAAAAAGCAGATATTGTTTTTCATAAAGCCAAAAGAATGACAGATATAATACTAAAGCGTAATCAAAATGGAAAATAAAGGCCAGGCTATCTCAATCGATACCAATAGTAAAAATATGTATAATGACATATTCAAATCATTAAAGGTTATATGTGCAGGTGAACAAAAAGCATACTAAAAATAAAAATTATTTTAATCGATTATCTTTCTATGCTATTTTTACCATTTTAATGTTTCTTTTTGTGTCTGTATTTTTCTTTGTTCAAAATGATAAAAAAGAGAGACTCATTGCACTAGGAGACCATGTTGTAGAAAACTTTCGTGCAGGTTTGGACTATGAGATGGTAGATTTACTCTCTTTTTCACTGGCACTCTCTGAAGATGGTGAACTGAAAAACGCCCTTATATCTGATGATGAGAGCAAAGGGTATAAAATTTTATCTCACATTTCAGAACGTTTTAAAAAATATACCCATATCAAATCGTTACGTATTCAAGTATTTACACCCGAGTTTTACATTTTTGCTAGAAGTTGGAGTGAAGGCTTTGAAGGGATGCCTATTTGGTGGTTTAGGGATGACTTAGACACACTAAAACGTAACCATAAACCTAAAGTAGGTATGGAAACAGGGCGTTTGCTCACGTTTAAAGCAACCATTCCTATACAAAGTGGTTCACGCATACTTGGCTACATGGAAGTCATTAAGTTCGTCGATGAGTTTGCGCTTAAATTACGTAAACGTGGGATTGAGTTATTTACCCTTATGGATGAAAAATACTTGAAACAAGCATCCCTTATGCGAGACTTTCCTCGGGTCAATAAATATGTTGTCTCCAATCAAAACTTCAATCAACAACTCTTACCCAAAATAAAAAATCTCGACTGGCATACCTTCTTAGATAAAAACTATGCCTATAAAGAGAATATGCTTTACTTACATGAACCGATGTACAATGGAAAGGGTAAACAAATAGGTATCTATCTGCTTGCTATTTCAGATGATGCACTGGGGCAATTTGAAAAAGAGGGTGAAAATGTCTCTTTTTTTACGCAGTTTTCAGATGATGATGTGAAAAAAGTGGTTAATGCCTGGGAAAATCCCTATGGAAGTTTTCGTAATAAATACGATAAAGACCTCATAGAACTTTTACCTAAACTGCAAAAAGAAGATAAATGGGGTCTGGAGTTTGAAGCAAAAGCTATTTTAAGAACTTATAGTAAAGAAGAGTTGATAGATATGGTGCTTTCCAATAAGCATAAAGAGAAAAAAATAGGAGTGATACGATGAAAATTCTGATTTTAGAAGATGAAACCGTTTTGGCATTAAGTATGCAAGAGTATTTGGAAGATTGTGGCTATGAGGTTACATGTTTTTCCAACTCAGATGAAGCCTATGATGCGAGCTATGAACAAAGTTATGACCTCTACCTTTTAGATGTCAAAGTAGGTGGAGAAAAAAATGGGTTTGAAATGCTAGAAGAGTTACGTAAAGATGGAGACAAAACGCCTGCCATATTCATTACCTCACTCACAGAAATAGAAGATTTGAGTCGCGGTTATGAATGTGGTGCCTGTGATTACATACGTAAACCTTTTGATTTGGCAGAGTTGAAGTTACGTGTAGAGCAAGTTGTCAAAACACACTGCTTTTCCTCAAACGATGAACAAATTGAATTACCTAATGGGTATATTTATGATGTTAAAAAAATGAAGCTCTTACTGAATGGAGAAGGCATTAAACTAGGAAAAACAGAAACTAAAATTTTGGAACTTCTTATCAAGCAAAGAGGTTCGGTTGTAGGCTGTGAAATGTTTTGGGAAGAGGTATGGGGAGAGTGGGTGGCCTCTGCCAATATTCGTGTACAAGTAGGAAACCTGCGTAAAAAGCTTGAAAAAGACTTCATAAAAAATGTGCGTGGGGTAGGATACAGTATTGATTTTTAATACCGACGCTTTTGCCAAGAAGTATGCCCTTCGCTATACTATGATTCTCGCTGTACTTCTTATAGCACCACTTATTGTGTATGTTGGTCTTCTTTTACAGATAGACGATGCAAAAGTAAAACTGGCTTTGGAAAATCAATCCAAACAGATGATTAATTCGATGCAAAAATATGATAACAGTGACAAGGTATACCATTTCCCCAGGTATAAAGCCTATAAATCAGCGCTCTATGATGATAAGTATCAAGCCATTTTTACTACACTTGATTTTACACCCAATGCTTTTACTGAGGGATTTCATAAAAAGAGCAATCACTTTTATTATATCTATACCTTACCCGACAGCTACTACTTCGGTGCTAACTATTTACTCGTCTCGACCACACATGTTGCCAATAAAATTTACTATTTTGCTGCTTTAGTGATGATTGCTATAGTCCTTGCACTGTTTGCTTTCTCTTTTTTGCTTCTACGAAATTTTTCAAAACCTTTTGAAAAACTTAACAATCAGTTGGACAACTTTATCAAAGACTCCATGCATGAGATAAATACTCCTTTGAGCATCATCAATCTCAATGCAGATTTGTTTGCTAACAAATATGGGAACAACAAGTACTTACAACGCATGAAGTCTGCTTCAAAAACTTTGGCAACCATCTACAATGATATGGATTATTTGGTAAAGCAGGGAAGAGTAGAACATAAACGACAAGAGATTGATTTTGGAGAGTTTATTAACAACCGTATAGACTACTTTCAAGAGATAGCCAACCTCAAGGAGATTAAACTTGAGGCGAGAATGGATAAAAATATCTATTATGATTTTTCCAAAACAAAACTCCAACGCATCGTAGACAACACTATTTCAAATGCTATCAAGTACAGTCATATGCAAACATCGATAGAGATAAGACTCTTTAGAGATAAAGAGAGTATTGTCTTTTTGGTAAAAGATTATGGTGTGGGTATCGAGAATGTGGAAAAAATATTTTCCAGATACTATAGAGAAGATGAGGCAAAAGGGGGCTTTGGTATAGGTCTTAATATCGTAAAACACATCATTGATGAAGAAGACATTCTTTTAGATGTCACCTCTACTTTAGGCAAAGGAACTACCTTTCAATACAAATTTAACTAAATAATAAAAATTAATACCCATTTATTTATTTTTTTACACTTTTTTTACACTAGGTTGTTATCATACTTCTTGAAACACAAATTTTAAAGGAGTATGAATGCATACGAAATTCAAATATCTAGCAATGACAGCATTGTTTTTATCGGCTTCATCAGCAGTTTGCGCGATGGACTTGACAAAAGCATATGATATGCCAGATGCAGCAAAGATGATTAAGAAAGATTTATTCCCAGCAGCTAAACAGTACACGATGCCAAAAAGTTGTAACCTTAATGACCCAAAGGCAATTGCCAGAGGAAAATATATGTTTAGCAACCTTAATGGTAAAAAGGCAAAGAAGCCAGCACCAGAAGGACTTGTAAAATTTGTTAAGAAAACAGGCAAAGATGGTAAAGTTAAGAAAAAAGCAAAACAATTTGGTAACTGTGTTGCATGTCATAACATAGAAGGTGCAAGAGGTGCAGGTAACATTGGTCCAAGCCTAGAAGGATATAAAGCAAACTTCATTGACACAAAAACAAGAGATGCACAGTTTGTCTACCAAAAGATTGCTGACCCTAGAATTGATAACCCAAATACACATATGACTGTAAATTTAACTACAGGACTTTTTACAGAACAAGAGATTTGTGATTTTACAGCATATATTGTATCAGACAAAAAGAAAAAATAACTACCAAAGGATAAAAAGAATGAAAAGAAGAAATTTTTTAAAAGGTATCTGTGCGGCTTCAGCAGTGGCAGCAACAATGACACCTTCGGCACTTTTAGCAAAAGAAGCACATAAAGGCGAAAATGCTCTCTCTTATGATGCAGCCGTAGCAGCTATTACAAGTGGTAAGGCAGTCACTGACAGTGCAAAAGTATCACTTACGGTACCTGAAATTGCAGAAAATGGTGCAGTTGTACCTGTAAAAGTAAATGTAGAGTCTCCTATGACAGATGCAGATCATGTCAAGGCGATTCATGTACTTACAACTAAAAATGGTAATGCAAGATGTGCAGATGTGATGCTCACCCCACTGAATGGTAAAGGGTACTTTGCAACAAGAGTGAAGCTTGGCGGAACGCAAGATGTTGTAGCACTTGTAGAGATGAGTGATGGTAGCTTTTTAAGAGCAGCAAAACCAGTGAAAGTAACTATCGGTGGATGTGGTTGATCTCAACCTTTAAAACATACAAAAGCGTTATAAAAAATTGAATATTTAAAGGACTTAAAATGGCAGAAGCTAGAAAATCAATGATAAAATTTAAACCTAAAAAGTTTAAAGTAGGAGACACAATAAAAGTAGATTTTATTGTCATTCACCCAATGGATACTGGATTAA
The DNA here is from genome assembly GCA_027012955.1 of Sulfurovum sp. Classification (GTDB taxonomy): domain Bacteria; phylum Campylobacterota; class Campylobacteria; order Campylobacterales; family Sulfurovaceae; genus Sulfurovum. The sequence goes on along the minus strand of JALUYL010000094.1, from coordinate 6,666 downwards.
AAAAAGATAAAAAAACAGGTAAAGTTAAACCTGCTCACTTTATCGATAATATTACTTTCTCACTTGATGGGAAAGCGTTTACAACCATGAAAGTATGGGAAACAGTTTCAACAAACCCTTACTTTTCAGTAAACTTGAAAGTACCGGGTAAAGGGAAGATTACTGTAGATTACACAGATAATACAGGTGAGAAAAACTCTAAGAGTAAAAAACTTAAGCCAAAAGGATAAGTGATGAGAAAAACTATATTATCGCTTGCTTTTCTAAGTACGATGGCAATGCTTCAGCTTAATGCTGGTGAGCAATTTGCTATGAGTGACGCAGATAGAGCAATGTATAAAGAAATGTTAGAAAATAACCCTGCTGATATCTTCGTAGAAGAGGGTGGAGAGATTTTAGAAGAAGCACTAGGTGGAGAAGAAGCATTAGCTAAATTCTTAGGTGTCTCAGAAAAAGAGTTACCTAAATATATCGCAGGTTTCCCAAGATACGTTAAAAAACTTGGAAATGTTGTAGGTCTTGACCAAGTGATGCAAGCAATGCAAGTAGAACAAGGCAAAGAGAAAACAAAACTCAAGTCAGGAAAAATGTTCTCTATGTTGGCGTATGTCAAATCACTTGCAAATGATGAAGTACCAAATATTGATCTTTCAGAATCTCATGAAAAAGAAGCCTATGCGTTAGGAAAGAAAACATTTATGACTAAGCGTGGAGGAAGAGGACTCTCTTGTAATGCTTGTCACTCAGCAGATATTGTTGGTCAAGTACTTAGAACACAGCCTTTACCAGATTTAGGTGAAGTAGCTTCAGGAGCAACATGGCCAGCATACCGCATGACAAAATCTAGCCTACGTACTCCTCAACGAAGATTTCAAGGGTGTATGAAAAATGCATTATTGAAAGTGATTCCTATAGGGTCTAAAGAGATGGTTGCACTGGAAGTATATGTCACAAAATTAGCGCAAGCTAAAAATAAAAAAATCAGCATCCCTGGTTTGAAAAGATAGAGGCATCCAATGGAAATAGATAGACGAGACTTCCTCCAAATAGCTTCAGCACTTGGTTTAGCAGGTGTGGCTGGAGGAACCAATCTTTTTGCAGGAGAAGCAGCAAAAGAGAAGATTAAAAAATTAAGCTTTTCTGATGTGGTTTCTTTTGAACCAAAAGGTAAAGCAACCATCCTTCATATATGTGATTTACATGCACATATTAAACCTCTCTACTGGAGAGAACCATCGACTTTGATCTCTGCAAAAAACTTAGTGGGGACACCAGGATTTATTTGTGGAGAGAGTTTCCAAAAGTATTATGGTATCCAAGCAGGTTCTTTAGATGCCTATTTTGATACCCACAATGATTTTACCGAACTGGCTAAAAAGTTTGGGAAAATGGGTGGTATCGCTCACATGAAACCTATCATTGACCATGTAAAGAAGGAGAGAGGAGAAAAGAATGTAATTCTTCTTGACTCTGGAGACACATGGCAAGGTACAGCTGTAGCACTTAAAACAGATGGGGAAGCCATCGTAGATGCGCAAAACTATTTGGGTGTAGATGTGATGGTCGGACACTGGGAATTTACCTATGGTAAAGAGCGTGTACATGAGCTTATTGGGAAACTAAATGGTGAGTTTATTTCACAAAATGTGACAGACAATGACCCTTTCTCAGATGCATTTGAAGAACTTATTTTCCCTCCATATTCTATTAAAGAAGTGGGTGGTGCGAAGATAGGTATCATCGGGCAGTCATTTCCGTTTACCTCTACAGCTAACCCTAAAAAGTTTACTGAGGGGTGGAGTTTTGCCTTGCGTCATGAATCTTTACAAAAGTATGTAGATATGCTTCGTAAAGAGAAAAAAGTAGATGCGATTGTTGTGCTTAGTCATGATGGTTTTTCTGTAGACCAAGAACTTGCTAAAAAGGTAAATGGTATTGACTTTATTTTAAGTGGACATACACATGATCCTAGCCCAGAACCTATCATTGTAAATGATACAGTGATTATTATCTCTGGAAGTCATGGTAAATATATCTCAAGACTTGATTTGGATATCAAAGATAAAAAAGTAGTAGATTACAACTTTAAACTTATCCCTGTGGCTTCACATCTTATTCCTGCTGATAAAGCCGGAGAGGATCTTATTGCTAAATGGTATAAGCCATTTGACAAAGAGCTCAGTGAAGTGTTAGGTACGACAAAAGGTCTACTTTACAAAAGAGACACTTTTTATTCGACCTTTGATTCACTCATAGGTATGGCGATTCAAGATGAGATGAAATGTGATATTAACTTTAACCCAGGGTACAGATGGGGTACAACCGTACTTCCAGGTGATCCAATCTTAAAAGACAATGTCTATGAAATGACAGCGATTACCTACCCAGAAGTCTATACTTTTGACTTAAAAGGTGAAGTAATTGCTAAATTGGTAGAAGATATTGCCGACAATGTCTTTAACGCAAATCCACTGTTACAACAAGGTGGAGATATGAGTAGAATGACGGGTGCGAGCTACAGCATTAAAATCTCTGCGCCATCAGGTAAGAGAATTTCTGACTTTATGATAGGAGGTAAACCAATAAATATGAAAAAGACCTATAGAGTTTCATCATGGGGTGGAAACTTACAAAATGTAGGTGAAAACTTAGATGAAAAGGCTATTCGTCCTGTCTATGAAGTGGTCTCAGACTACATACGTAGACAAAAAATCATTGATATCCCTATGGAGTCAAATGTCAAAATTTTAGACATGGATTGTGGATGTCCCGTAAAAGGTGCAACCTGTTCATAGGTTTAACCGTGCCTCGTCCTTTAGCAAGTTCATTGTTAGTCTCTTTTTAAAGGGGCGGGGCACTTTATGGTTTGTGAATTATCACATTAAAAGTATAGCAGATTAAATTTTTATTTTTAGAAATATACATAATGGTATTTCTAAGGGTGAAAATTCAAAATAAAAAACAAGGAAAAATGATGAATAGAGGAATGATTAAATTGAGCGTTGTAACAATGCTTATGGGAACGTCATTGATGGCGGGGGGAGATATCGTCCCTGCTGAACCACAAGTAATGGCAGCAAAATCAGTTAAGCCAAAAAGACAATTAAGAGGAAATATGACTCTTAAATATAATGTTTTACCAGGAAGTGCAGATAGTATACATGATATGTTTTCTCAAGGTGTATTTTATGGTAGACTCAGAACCAATACTTTCTATTGGCAATGGTCAGACACCTCAGTTGCAAATGGTAGTCTTTCAAATAAAGCAAATAAGAATATGGGTATAGGTGGAAGTCTAATCTATAAATCTGCCGCTTATAAAAACTTTAGTTTCACATTAGGTTACTACGGTTCTTTAAACCCAGAGTTTTGGAGACCTAACAGTGTGGATGTTGGATTAGCAAAAGCAGGAAAAGACACTTTTAGTCGCTATAAGGTGAGTAATGGTGATGGCTATGGTATGCATACTTTAGGGCAAGGTTTTTTAGAGTACAACAACGGTACAGTTGATGTCAGAGCTGGTCGTCAACTCTTCGAATCTGTATTTACTAAATCGAATGATACAAAAATGATTCCAAATACATTTGATGGTGTGAGTACGGCGATTAAAGTAGCACCTAAATCAAAATTTAGATTGGCATGGTTTGGTGCACAAAAATTAAGAGATCACGAAAACTCACATGATGTGATTACATTTAAAAATGGTGCTGGAAACAGTTGGGGGAACAACGATGATGCTGGAAAACATAAGGGTTTAAGTTATGCCAATTTTGTAGCAGCAGGTAAGAGTACTCGTCATGACATGTTCGTAGCAGACTTTAGTACAAAATATATCAAAAATTTGAAATTTGCATTAAGTTATTTACAAATACCAGGTGTTGTAAAAGATGTTGTTGCTGAAGCACATTATAAAATACCTGTAAGTGAGTCAGGATGGGCTGTAAGACCAGGTGTGAGATATTTCTATCAAATGGATGATGGTGCAGCTGCTGTAGCAGGTGATACTAACTTGGCAGGAAAGCCTGCAACAACAAATGGTTATAACAGTGGTGTTGCGACTTCTATTGATTCTAGTTTACTTAATGCCAGACTTGATATTTTGATGCCAAACAAAAAAGGTTTCTTTAGATTAGCTTATTCTAAAGTTTCAGATAAAGCCGATATCTTAGCACCATGGAGAGGTTTCCCTACAGGTGGATTTACAAGAGCTATGGGACAGTATAACTGGTATGCAAATACACAAACATTTATGGTTAGAGCGGTTTATAAATTTAACAGTACATGGAAAGCCAGTATTCGTTATGCTATTCAAAACTTTGACGATAATAAAGATTTTGTTGCAGCAGATAGTAATGTTATTCATATAGATACATGGACAAATATTACAAAAAATTTACAAATGAGAATGAGATATGCTAATGTAGCGGTAAAATCAAATACTGCCAAGATACATGCAGGTGGTACAAAACAAGACAAGTCATACAATGAATTCCGTTTAGAATTTAACTACTTATTTTAGGAGTTAAAATGAAAAGTGTTGTAGTTGTATTTCTTTTAACACTTTACCTGCAAGCTTTTGACTACCATTTGGTAGCACAAAAGCTATCAGGGAATGTTTATTGTTTTTTTGGTAAAACGGAAAATATTACTAAACAAAATGGTGGAAATATAGTTAATACATGCTTTATCAAGACCAAAGAAGGATTCGTTGTCATTGACAGCGGTCCTACTTATAATTATGCTTCTCAAGCATATAAACAAATGCAAAAAATCGCGAAACTCCCCGTAAAATATGTCATTATTACCCATGACCATGATGATCACTGGCAAGGAAACAGCTTCTATAAAAGCAAAGGTGCTTTGCTGATAGGTCCACGGACATATGAACAAAATGTCATTGCAGGGATGCAGACCCGAATGGAGCGCATCCTTGGGAAAGAACTGTATGGAAAGACAAAGATTGTCAAATTAGATACAGTAGTAGATGACAATGTAAGTATCACTATAGGCAATGAAAAATTTGAAATTAAACAGCTGGTACCCATAGCGCATACAAAAGGTGATTTGATTGTGTATCTGGCACATGCAAAAGTACTTTTTGCTGGTGATTTGGTATTTAATGATAGACTAACTTCTCTAAGAGATGGCTCTATTTTAGGCTCACTTGAAGCCTTAAAAAAGATAGATGCCTATCATGCCAAAGTCATTGTTGGTGGGCATGGACGTAAAACCGATGCCAATGCCACGATTGCCTTGAAAACATACTTATCCCAAATGAAAAAAGAGATTTTAGAAGCACAAGACAATGATATAGGCATGGAAGAGATAAACAAACAAGTAACCATGCCAAACTTTGCAAAGTTTAAACTGTATAATGTGCTACATAAACGTAATGTCTTGGATGCCTATAGGGAATTAGAGATGATGGAGGATGACGAGTGAAAATTTTAGGGCTATTACTCATAATGATGCTCAGTCTATGGGCAAATGATGGCAAAGTATTGTTTACAAAACACTGTGCCTCTTGTCATACGCCTTTTATTCCTATGTTGAAACTCAAAGAAAACTTTTTAGACCATAACAATAGTCTGTTCAAGCTTAAAGCACCTACACTCAATCAACTCTCCTACAGACTCAAAAAACGTATAGGAGATCCTAAAGGAGATGAAGAGTTACACCGCATGGAAGTAACTGCATTTATGAGTGACTATGTCATGTATCCAGATAAAGACAAAAGTGTCTGTCTCCCTGAGGTACTCAGTCATTTTAAAACAATGCCCAGTCAAAAAGGCAAAGTGACAGAAGATGAATTGGAGGAGATTGGTACATATTTGTATAATTTTGATAATGAAGTACTACAAAAAAAAGGTATCAAGTATGAAGGCTTTGAAAAAGCTTTGCAAAGAGCCAAAAAAGAAGATAAAATCATTATGATTAAGGCAATGACTAAAACCTGTCACTTTTGTCGCAAAATGGATAGAGAGGTGATGATAGAAAAAGAGGTGATAGAAGCCATCCAAAAAGATTTTATTCCTGTTTCTCTTGATATATCTGAGCATCAGTTGCCATTGGGCATTCATGCAGAACTCACACCAAGCTTTATTTTTGTGGATAAAAATGCTAAAGTATTACTTAATGTTCCGGGTGCATGGAAAAAAAATGACTTTTTAGAACTTCTCAAAGAAGCAAAAGCCAAAAAATAAGAAAAAGGATTAACCATGCGTATCATAACAATAGTGCTGTTTGCCTTGTTTGCGCTATCGAATAGTTTAACAGCAGAAACAGAATTCGCCAAACCCAAACCAGCTATAGACAACCCTAGAAAAATCATTTTTTCCATTGACAGTGCTGAACCTAAAGCAATCAATCATGTGCTAAGTACTGTAAATAACGTCATGAAATTTTATAGACCTGAAAACACAGAAGTGGTTGTAGTTGCCTACTCTCAAGGCATCAAAGCATTGCTTAAAAGAGACAATAAAGAGATACGCACACGCATAGAAGCACTCATGACCTATGATGTAGAGTTTATCGCCTGTGAAAACTCTATGCGTACACTCAAAATTGATAAAAAGGCATTGCTTGAGGATATAAGTTATGCAACTGCCGGTATTGTTGAAATAATTGAAAGACAACTAGAGGGATACACTTATATTAAACTCTAGA
>JALUYL010000093.1 GCA_027012955.1 Sulfurovum sp. | reverse complement strand
GCAACATCCTAAACTCTTTAATGATACAATGCTGTTCAATCTCACGCTAGGCAAAGAGTACAGCGATGAAAAGGTGCAAGAAGCACTGCACATCGCACAACTTGATGACGTCATAGCAGGGTTGGATTTGGGACTTGATACGCTTGTCGGGAAAGACGGTATCAAGCTCAGTGGAGGACAAAGACAACGTGTTGCCATCGCTCGCATGATTCTCAGTGATCCTAAAGTGGTCATTTTCGATGAATCTACGTCAGCGTTGGATGTGCATACAGAGGTGAAACTCTTTGAGGCACTGCACGACTTTTTGTCTGAAAAAACGGTGATTGCCATCGCACATAGGCTTAGCACTATAAAAAGTGCCGAGTTTATCTATGTGTTGGAAGATGGTTGTGTGGTTGACAGCGGTACGCCAAAAGCGTTACTAGCAAAGGACGAGAGTTATTTCTCTCAAATGTTGTAGGGTGTTGTACGACTCAGCATTTAGTGCTTCGCTTGCACTGTATTTTAATGCTTGTCCCATGACAACACCAAAATTATAATTACATTAAGAAGGTGTTGTAAGGGTACAACACCCTACGATAAAGGGAAACATTGGATATTTTTCAAGCGATAATCATAGGGATTATTGAAGGTTTTACAGAGTTTTTACCCATCTCTTCTACGGGTCATATGATAGTTGCTTCACAGTTTTTGGGTGAAGAACAAGATGCTGTAACTAAAGCCTATGAAGTTATCATCCAGTTTGCAGCTATCTTAGCTGTAATGCTCATTTACAAAGATAAAATTACACTCAAAAAAATAGATTTATGGCTCAAACTTCTTGTAGCGTTTCTTCCTCTTGCCATTGTTGGCTTCATCTTTAAAGACCAAATCAAAGCATTGTTTAACGTTGAGATTGTAGCATGGATGTTTATCATAGGTGGGTTTGTATTTTTGATAGTTGAGTATTTTTACAAGCCCAAAGAACATACGGTAAAAGAGGTAGAAGAAGTTACTTATACCCAAGCATGGTGGGTTGGTTTTGCTCAAATATTCTCACTAGTCCCTGGGACAAGTAGAGCAGGGGCAACCATTATCGGTGGTATGCTTTCTGGACTTGACAGAAAAACCTCTTCAGATTTCTCTTTTTTGCTGGCTATCCCTGTGATGGGTGCAGTGAGTGCGTATGATTTACTCAAACACTATAAAGAGTTTGCTGATGCCAACTGGGTAGCCTTTGGCATCGGATTTGTGGTTGCCTTTGTGGTAGCGTATATTACGGTGAAGCTCTTTTTGGTCTTTATACAAAAATTTAGCTTTGTGCCTTTTGGAATATACAGGATATTGTTTGGGGGTTTATTGTTATGGATACTGTAGGTTCGATGAAATCGAACAAATTATTTTATTGATGTTGACTTTTTTGTTCGATTTCATCAAACCTACATAGACAGGCATCATTGAATTTATAGAGCCTCTTACGAGAGACTCTCTTAAGTTCAAAATATTTTTGGACAAATTTATAATGTAGAGGCAGAATCTATTTCTGCCCATGCAAAAGGCAAAATATGAAATTTTCGGAGTTTAATTTTCACCGCGATATTGCTAAAGGGGTGAAAATAGCAGGGTTTAAAGAACCAAGCCCTATACAAGAAGAGGCGATACCAATCATCGCTTCAGGTTCAGACCTCGTGGGACAAGCCCATACAGGTACAGGAAAAACAGCAGCCTTTGGTTTACCGATGATGGATAAACTTGCTCGTGGTGAGATAGAACGCGCCTTGGTGATTACGCCAACACGTGAATTGGCTACACAAGTGGCTGATGAGCTTTACCACTTAGGACGTTTTGCAGGTATTCGTACGCTTACTGTGTATGGTGGTGTAGGGTATGGACGTCAAATTGCACTTATCCATAAGGGTGTGCAAATTGTTGTGGCAACACCAGGAAGACTCAAAGACCTTTACAAAAAAGGTAAAATTGATGTTTTTAACCCTGAAATAGTCGTACTTGATGAAGCAGATGAGATGCTTGATATGGGCTTTTTGGAAGAGATTAAAGAGATATTTGAGTATATCCCTCAAAATAGACAGACATTGCTTTTTTCAGCAACGATGCCAGAGCCTATTAAAGAGTTGGCAAATGATATTTTGTACCAACCACAATTTATCTCTGCTGTAGGAGATGATGAGACAACCAACAATATCATCGATCAGCGTTACTACATGATTAACGAAAGCCAAAGAGATGAAGCACTCATAAAGCTACTTGAAACAGAAGAGACAAACAAGTGTATCGTATTTTGTCGTATGAAACGTGAGGTAGACAGACTGACTGAGCATTTGCAGGCATTAGGTTTTAGTGCAGGAGGTCTGCATGGTGATTTGGAACAAAGAGACAGAGAAATAATGATTAAGTCTTACAGAAGATCAGAAATTAAAATCATGGTAGCAACTGATGTTGCGGCACGAGGGCTTGATGTAAAAGATGTCACACATGTCTTTAACTTTCATATCCCTTTTGACCCTCAGTCTTATGTACACCGCATAGGACGTACAGGACGTGCAGGGAAGAGTGGACAGGCGATTACATTGGTAACTACTGAAGAGTTTAGAGAACTACAGCGTATTCAAAAAGAGGTAGGGGCAGAGATGCGTTTGGCTACATTACAAGGTGCTGATGGCTTAGATGATACAGGGCGTGAGTACCTGGCAGAGCAGGTACGTGATATCGCTATACACAATGATGCATCAGGTATGTTGGAATATATGTCAGATATGGACAAGGATATGATACTAGAGAAGCTTATGTCACGTCTTATTGAACAAGAAAAACAACATATTGGGTCACAAATTGGGTTTGACCAAGAGACTGTAGATACGATGATGCAGAACTATACAGGTGAGAAAAAAGCTACACGAAATAACAATCGCCGTAGAAAACGTAGATAATTTTCTATTTTTAACTAGTAGCAAGCAAAACTATTTTAGAATTTGGGTTATAAAACTTTTATAAAAAGGTGAGATATATGGAAATCAATTTAGTAGGCGAAGGTCTCAAGTTTATGGTACTGGGGATGGCAATTGTCTTTATCTTCCTTTTGGTACTTGTTCAAGTAGTTAAGCTTCAAGCTTATCTTATCAATAAATTCTTTCCAGAGAAAGCACCTGAAGTAACTCCTGTTGCTTCAAATGCTACACAAGAAGCACATCATGTGGCTGCTATCGTTGCAGCAGTGAGTGAATTTCGTAAAAATCAATAAACAAGGCAAAAGTAAATGGCTAAAAAATACATTGATGTAATGGATACAACTTTTAGAGACGGATTCCAATCTGTCTTTGGTGGGCGTGTGCTTATGGATGACTTTTTTCCTGCAGTAGAAGCAGCAAAAAACGCAGGGATTAATCACTTTGAATTTGGTGGTGGAGCAAGATTCCAATCACTCTTCTTCTATTTACAGGAAAATGCATTCGATATGATGGATGGATTTAGAGAGATTGTAGGAAAAGAAGCAAACCTTCAAGTACTTTCACGTGGTATTAATACAGTAATGCTAGATACAGGTTCTCGTGAGATGATAGACCTATTTGCGAAAATGTTTGCAAAACATGGAACGACTACAGTACGTAACTTCGATGCACTTAACGATGTAAACAACTTGGCATTTTCTGCTGAGGCTATTAAAAAACATGGTATGAGTCATGAAGCAGTAGTCACAATGATGGATTTACCTCCAGGATGTAAGGGTGCACACGATGTAGCATTTTATGAAAAAACATTAAGAAATATTTTAGATTCTGGTATTGCTTTTGACAGTATTTGTTTTAAAGATGCATCAGGAACTGCAAACCCACATAAAATCTATGAGACCATTGCAATGGCAAGAAAACTTCTTGGTGACTCTGTACACTTAAGACTTCACACGCATGAGACTGCGGGTGTATCTGTAGCTGCATATCTTGCAGCACTTGAAGCAGGCGCAAATGGTATCGATATGGCGGCATCACCAGTATCTGGTGGTACTTCTCAACCAGATATTTTGACTATGCTTCATGCAACCAAAGGGACGAACTATAACCTTGGTGATTTGAAATTAGATAAAGTACTTAAGTATGAAGAGCGACTCAAAGAGTGTCTGAGCGAGTACATGATACCACCTGAAGCAACACAGGTTTCTCCTCTTATTCCATTCTCTCCTATGCCTGGTGGCGCGCTTACAGCGAATACACAGATGATGAGAGACTCTGGAGATTTGGAGAAGTTTGATGAAGTCATTGCAGCGATGAAAGAAGTGGTTGAACGTGGGGGTTATGGAACCTCAGTCACACCAGTCAGTCAATTCTACTGGCAACAAGCGTATGCAAACGTGATGTTTGGTCCGTGGAAGCAAATCGCTCCAGGGTATGGTCGTATGGTTCTTGGTTACTTTGGTAAGACGCCTGTAGAAGCGGACAAAGAGATCATGGAGCTTGCAGCTCAGAAGCTTAAACTAGATCCTACAACGGAAAATCCTTTAGACCATGCCGATAGAGATGAAACAAAATCTATTGCACACTGGACTAAAGTGTTGGAAGAAGAAGGATTGGAAGCCAGTGATGAAAACATTTTCATTGCTGGAGCTTGTGATCAAAAAGGTATTGCGTTTTTGAAGGGTGAAGGCCCTCTCATGGTAAGAAAAGGTAAAAATAATTGTAGTGGAGAGAATGAAATGGCAGGAAATTATACAGTAGTAGTAGATGGTAAACAATACAGCGTTCAAGTAGCAGAGGGTGAAGGTGATATTCAAATAGCACCTTCAACAGCAGCTACGGCAGCACCAGTAGTAGCAGGACCATCGGGGGCAGGAAGTCTTGAGATTCTTTCACAGACTCCAGGAAATGTATGGAAAATCCTTAAAAATCCAGGTGATACGGTAGCAGAGGGTGATATTATTATGATTCTTGAAGCGATGAAAATGGAAATCGACATTGCAGCACCACAAGCTGGTAAAATTGCTTCTATCAATGTAAATGTAAACGACACAGTCGCAGACGCCCAACTTTTAGCCACAATGGAGTAAGCATGAAGCTCAAACAACTTTTACTTTCTCTGCTGTTTGTATTCGCATTGTGTACCAATGCGGCAATAGCAAATGAACATGCAGGTGCGACTGAGTTTAAAACTCAGGCAGAACTCATTGCAGAAGAACAAGCTAATTACAAGGCAAAGAGTGTAGTTGGACTAGTAGAATCTTTTTTTGAAACAACAGGTATAAATGCCATTGTGAATCCTAAAGAGGGTGTAAAAAATGGACAGGGTGCAGAGATTTCTTTATTTGCACAAAGTTGGGGGCGTGTAATCATGTTCCTTCTTATCTTTGTACTCTTTTATTTGGCTATTGCAAAAGGTTTCGAACCCTTACTCCTTTTACCTATCGCCTTTGGTGGATTGCTAGCCAATATACCAGTCGCCAATATGTCTGGACCAGAGGGGATGTTGGGAATCATCTATGGTATGGGTATTCAAAATGAGTTTTTCCCTCTTCTCATCTTTATGGGTGTGGGTGCGATGACAGACTTCGGTCCACTCCTTGCCAACCCTAAGACTGCACTACTTGGTGGAGCAGCACAGTTTGGTATCTTTGGCTCACTGGTAGGTGCTGCGGCACTTTCACAGTATACTGGTGTGGTTGACTTTACCATGAAACAGTGTTCAGCGATTAGTATTATTGGTGGTGCCGATGGTCCTACTTCTATCTTTATTGCCTCTGCATTGGCACCTGAAATGTTAGGGGCTATCGCGGTTGCTGCCTACTCATACATGGCATTGGTACCTGTTATACAACCACCGATAATGAGAGCCCTTACGACAAAAGAAGAGCGTCAGATTGTCATGAAAACAACAAGAAAAGTCAATAAGCTTGAAAAACTTATTTTCCCTTTAGTCGTTATTATGATGATTGCACTTGTTTTACCTGATGCTTCACCACTTATGGGAGCCTTTGCTTTTGGTAACTTTGCAAAAGAATCAGGTGTGGTTGACAGACTATCCAATGAGATGCAAAACTCATTGATTAACGTCGTGACCATTTTCTTAGGTTTTGGTGTAGGTATGACTCTTCAGGCTGATAAGTTCCTTGTTGCTGAAAGTTTGGGAATTATGGTTATTGGTTTGCTTGCGTTCTCTGCTGGAACAGCGGCAGGTGTGCTTATGGCTAAACTAATGAATAAGTTTTCTAAGGAGCCTATTAATCCACTCATTGGTGCTGCAGGTGTTTCTGCGGTACCTATGGCGGCTAGGGTTGCATCTAAAGTTGGTTCGGAAGAGAAACCAGGAAACATCTTGCTTATGCATGCAATGGGTCCTAACGTTGCTGGTGTTATCGGTTCTGCCGTTGCAGCAGGTGTGTTACTTTCTATCTTTAAATAGCATAGCAAAGGGAAGTGATTTTTTTCACTTCCCTTTTTTTATGTTTCTTAGGGTATAAATCAGAAAACATTTGTTTTTTGATTTATGCTTTAGCATAGAACATCAGATACATAGATACGATCAATCGTATGAGCTTTCTGCTGAAGAAAACTCAGCGTTAGCGTAGTGAAGATGAACTTTGTTCATTTCACGTTATATTAAATAAGAATAGGATACAAAATGAGTACCAAAACGCCCAACGGACTTGACAAACTGGGATTAAAAGACATCGGTGATGTATATTATAATTTAAGTTATGATGAGTTGCAAGCGCACGAAGTAAACAGTGGAGAGTGTAAAATCTCAACATCAGGCACAGCGATGTGTGATACGGGGATTTTTACTGGGCGTAGTCCAAAAGATAAATATTTTGTAGATCAGTCACCTTCAAACGAGAATATTGCTTGGGGTGATGTGAACAAAAAAATGAAAAAAGAAATTTATGATGAACTTCTTGATTTAACATTGACACAGCTTTCTGGTAAAAATATTTATGTAAATGATGTCTATACTGGAGCTAGTGCTGCCTCTAAGCGTTCTGTACGTTTCATCTCTGAAGTTGCATGGCAGGCACACTTTGTTAAAAATATGTTTATCCGTCCTACTGAGTCAGAGCTTGAAAGATTTGAGCCTGACTTTACTGTGTATAATGCTTGTAAAACAGTGGATGAAAAATATAAAGAACATGGTCTGAACTCAGATGTGTATGTAGTCTTTAACGTGGAAGATAATGTTTCTATCATCGGTGGTACTTGGTATGGTGGTGAGATGAAAAAAGGTATCTTCTCTATGATGAACTACTGGTTGCCTCTTGAGGGTAAACTCTCTATGCACTGTTCTGCAAATGTTGGTGAAGATGAAGATGTATGTCTTTTCTTTGGTCTTTCAGGTACAGGGAAAACAACCCTTTCAACAGACCCTAAAAGAGCACTCATCGGTGATGACGAACATGGTTGGGATGACCATGGTGTCTTTAACTTTGAAGGTGGGTGTTATGCTAAAGTTATCAACCTTGATCCTAAGAGCGAACCAGAAATCTATGGTGCCATCATTAAAGATGCACTTTTAGAAAATGTAGTAGCAGATGAAAATGGTAAAGTAGACTATGAAAATGGTAGCAAGACTGAAAACACACGTGTTTCTTACCCCATAGAACATATAGAAAACCATAAAGAAGATTTACAGGCAGGACACCCAAATAACATTATTTTCCTCTCAGCTGATGCATTTGGTGTACTTCCTCCAGTCTCTAAACTTACAAAAGAACAGGCAATGTACTACTTCCTTTCTGGATATACTGCAAAAGTAGCAGGTACTGAACGTGGTATTACTGAACCAGTAGCTACATTCTCTGCATGTTTTGGTGAGGCATTCTTGCCACTACATCCTACAAAATACGCAGAGCTTCTTGGTAAGAAGATCGATGAACATGGTGTCAATGTCTATCTTGTCAATACAGGGTGGACAGGTGGTCCGTACGGTACAGGTAAGAGAATGAGTATTAAAGATACAAGAGCGTGTATTGATGGTATCTTAAATGGTTCTATCAACGATGCAGAGTTTGATACACTGCCCCTATTTAATCTTCAGATTCCTAAAACCCTTGAAGGTGTTAAAGACAATGCCGTTTTAAACCCAAGAGGTACATGGGAAAATGCAGATGAATATGATGCTATGCTTACAAAACTTGCAGGTATGTTTCAAGAAAACTTCCACCGTTATGATGACAATGGTGGTGAGTTTGACTTTGCAAGCGCAGGTCCACAGCTTTAATAACCCTCGTATTCTAGTCACTCTTATCTATAAATAAGAGTGATTTCCTCCTTTTTAATCAATTTTTATGTATACTGTCACAAATTTAACATATGAGGAGACAATATGAACGTCAATAAAATTAGAGCATTTTGTAGACCATTTAGAATCGTACTCGGTTCATCACTTATCGGATATGGTGTGTATAGTGGGAACCAATGGTTTTACCTTGGGGCTATCCCACTTATCGCAGGATTATTAAATTTCTGTCCACTTTGTATTATTACTAAAAAGTGTGATATACCAGCGTAATCTATTATGTTAGTAGGAGCAATCAACTTGCACCTACTAGTTACTTCTTATCAACTTCTCATGCACTTCAACACTTTTAACATTTAATCAAGTATAATTTCACAAATAATTTTTATAATAAGGGGACTGATATGGATAAACTCACAGAATATTTAAACGCACATCCCCATGATGAACTGCACCCCTCAGAAATAGCCAATCTTCTTAAAGATCTTCCAGAAAAAAGTTTTAATGATGCAGTGCAGTCCATACCTAAAGAACTCATCGCAGATGTAGCACTTGAACTTCCCGATAGATATTTTGAAGATGTTGTTGAATCTTTTACTGCACAGGAGTTAGCAGAATCTGTAGCAGAACTTGAATCAGATGATCAAACAGATTTTATACAAGAACTTGAAGAAGTTGACCATGAAGTGGCTCAAGAAGTTTTTGAGCAATTACATATTGATGATCAGACAGATATTTTACACCTCAGACAGTATGATGAAGATGAAGCTGGTGCCTATATGCAAACAGAGGTTTATACAGCACCTTTGCACCATACTGTTCATGATGTTATACAAGAATTTGCAAAACTTAGAAAACAAGATGAACTTGAAAATGTTAATTATTTGTTTGTAACAGATGAAAAAAATATTTTACGCTATGGTATTGGGTTAGATAATTTACTTGTATTTGATTTTGATAAAACTTTAGAAGAGAATATTAAAGAAAATCCTGAAAAGTATAAACCTATTGTAGGACACAATCATGATAATATTCAAGAAGTTGTACAGAAGTTTCAAGAGTACGATTTAGCTTCGATGCCTATTATTGATTATAATGGAGCATTACTTGGGCGTATTACTTCAGATGATATTTATGATATTATGAATGAACAAGCCACAGATCAGATGTACCACCTTGCAGGAGTAGATGACGATGCAGAAGAAGATGAAGACATCTTTAAAGCAGGTAAAGCACGTGCAGTATGGCTTTCTGTCAATCTTCTCACTGCTATCGCTGCATCATTGGTGATTGGCATGTTTGAAGAGACTTTGCAGAGCATTGTAGCATTGGCTATCTTGATGCCTATTGTGGCATCTATGGGTGGTAATGCCGGTACGCAGTCACTGACTGTTGTTGTCCGTCAGTTAGCGCTTGGTGACATTGCCAAACACGATGCTTACCGTACCATTAAGAAAGAGGTCATACTTTCTCTTGCAAATGGTCTCTTTTTTGCTATAATCATGGGTATTATTGCTTCTGTTTGGTTCGAGAAAGGTATGTTGGGCGTGGTTATCGCACTTTCTATGGTGATTAATCTACTCTCAGCAGGATTCTTTGGCTCCATGGTCCCACTCTTACTCAAAAAGTTAGATGTCGATCCTGCCATAGGAAGCACCGTTATTTTGACTACAGTGACCGATGTTGTCGGTTTCTTTAGTTTTTTAGGGTTAGCTACCCTTATTTTATTATAAAAATTATTTTAAAGGATTTTTTTAGTCTATGGACTTGTTAATTTTATATTTTGTAGCCGCAGTGGTTATCTCTTTCGTCTGTTCTGTTTTAGAATCAGTTTTACTCTCGGTCAATATGCCGTACATTTCAGTACTTGAGAAAGAGCGTCCAAAAGTGGGAAGATTACTTAAATCCCATAAAACCAATATCAATAAATCTATCGCGTCTATACTCATATTAAATACCATTGCTAACACTTTGGGTGCTGCTGCTGTAGGGGCACAGGCAGAACATGTATTTGGCTCTAGCGCAGTCTTTTGGGTTTCGGTAGTATTGACCTTTGCTATTTTATTTCTTGCTGAGATTATTCCTAAAACTATAGGCGCTACGTACTGGAAACAGTTGGCACCTATGGCAGGGTATGTTATTCGTATCTTTATTTGGATTACGTATCCTATTATCATTATGACACTCTTTGTAACCAATCGCATTAAGAAGAACGATGAGGGTATGAGTCTCACACGTGAAGAACTTATAGAGTCTACTCTCATGAGTGAAGATGAAGGTGTCCTTGACGAGCAAGAATCAGATGTTATAGAAAATATACTGATGCTCGATAGCATTAAAATAGAGGAGATTCTTACGCCTCGTACAGTGGTTTTTGCTTTAGATGGTCAACGGACACTTGCAGACATTGTTGCGAATGAAGACGCTATTTTTAAATTTTCCCGTGTACCTGTATTTTCTGAGAGTATTGAAAACATCACAGGTATGGTTATGACAAAGAAGATCTTTAAACATGCCTTACAAGATGATTCTGTGACACTAGAAAGCATACAAAAAGACATCTACAAGATAAATGAAAATATCCCTGTTTCTATGGCGCTAGATTTGTTCATCAAGAAGAAAGAGCATATGTTCTTGGTACAAGACTCTTACGACCAGACAGAGGGTATCGTGACCCTTGAAGACTGTGTTGAGACCATCTTGGGTGTAGAGATCATGGACGAGAGCGACTCTCATGCTGATATGCGTGAAGTAGCGAAGCAGAAGATGAAGCTTAATCGTAGGCTTGAGAAATCGGATTTAAATTTAGATTGATATATATAGGTCAAGAAAAAAAGGAGATATGCCAGAAAGCTGACATACCAAAGAGAGCATTAAACGTTAGATGCTACTTTGTATGTTGGGTCATCTTCTTCATACGCACAGAATGGTCCTGCTGATGTAAGTATACGTTTACAGTCTTCAGAGAGGTGACGTAGTGTAAGCTTTTTACCTGCTTGTTTATACTTCTCTGTTAGACCATCGATGGCTTCAGCACCTGAACTGTCCATGACTCTAGCATTTTTAAAGTCTATGACCACTTCTTCAGGGTCATTCTTTACATCAAACTGCTCATTAAACGATGTGACTGAACCAAAGAAAAGAGGCCCGTCAAGTTCATAGACTTTCTTTCCCTCTTCTTCTTTCGTACGTGCGATGATTTTTGCATGCTCCCAAGCAAACACAAGTGCAGAGATGATGATACCTGCTATGACAGCCACTGCCAAGTCTTCAAGTACCGTAATGATAGTCACAGTGATAAGCACAAAAGCATCGGCTTTAGGCATATGTTTTAGACGTTTAACAGAGGAAAATTCAAAAGTCCCTATGCTCACCATAAACATGATACCCACAAGCACTGCTACAGGTATGGCTGCAATGACATCTGAAAAGCTCACTACCAAGATAATAAGCAGTACCGCCGCCGTAAACGAAGACAAACGCCCAAGCCCACCAGAGGTGAAGTTGATGACAGACTGACCTATCATCGCACATCCTGCCATACCTCCGAAGAGTCCAGAAGTGGTGTTACCCACACCCAATGCCATACACTCTTTGTTCCCAGAACCACGTTCTCCACCCATTTCATCGAGCACAGAAAGTGTAAGTAAAGACTCTATGAGCCCCACAAGTGCCACTATGAGTGCCACAGGCAAGATAACCATCAACGATGACCATGAAAAGAGTGCAGATAGAGGCATCGTAAAGCTTGGCATAGAAACAGAAGAAAGGTCTGCCAAATCACCCACTGTTTTTGTCTCGATGTGCCCGAAGTACACCACAAGCGTCACTACTACGATAGCCACAAGTCCAGCAGGTACTGCCTTGGAAAGTTTAGGTAAGAACTGCATCGTAGTCATCGTCACAATGATGATAATGTACATGATGTAGTTTTCTGAAAAACTTGCTTTAACGATGTCTACCCATGAACCATACTGCTCTACATGGCTAGGAGAGAGGAAAGTAAGCTGTGCCATCGCGATAACGATAGCTAAACCATTGACAAATCCAAAAAGCGCAGGCTGAGGCACAAGACGGATAAACTTACCCATCTTCATCACCCCGATAGCTATCTGTATGAGTCCAGCAAAGATAGACGTAAGCAAGATGTAGTGCAAGACCATCATAGAAAGAGCTTCAGCATCTAAGTCTGGGTACATATGCTTTACTGTAAGCCCAAGCCCCACAAATACCACAGCCACAGACCCCGTAGCACCAGATATCATTCCAGGTTTTCCACCAAGGATAGCTGTCATAAGCCCGATAATAAAAGCACCATAAAGCCCCACGACAGGAGAGACACCTGCAATAAATGAAAAGGCGATAGCCTCAGGCACCAATGCCACAGCCACCAATGCTCCTGAGAGTACATCATTTTTGATGTTTTGTTTTGAATAGTTTTGAATGTTAAACAAGGTTGTTTCCTTATACTATATATGCGTGGAATTTTAGCATAAAAATTTATGATGTGAATGAGGGATATTATATTCTATATTTTGGAGCTATTATTGATTTTATGAGCGAAAAGAACCTTTTAATTTAATATAATAAAATATAAATTTCATCCCAAGAGCATTTTTCTCTATGATTAGAACATATATTTTACACTTTTTCTAGATATTTCTTTAACTCTTTTTTAAATTTTTCTCTATACTCTACTGGTTCTAGTATCTTTATGTGTGGTAGCCATGATTTTATTTCAGGATCTATGTCTGCGTAGGTGCTGATGATGGAAGTAACAGATAAGGAACCATCTTTCTGAATCGTGCTGTGCTGTCTTGGGAGGTGATTTTTTTGTCTAAAAATATCTGCTACTTCTGCAGCTACTTTGAGCTTGACCTCAAAACTTTTGTCCACCACAAAGTGTGCAGAATAGGCATCTTCGAGGTCTTCGTCTATCGCTTCATCGGGGGTATCATGTGTTTCACCATGAAAAACTTCGACGTTGTCTATCTCTTTGAGTATCCATGTTTTGTGGTCACTCTCTTCTTTTTCCTCTATATCTCTACCATACAAGTACCAAATGCCATCAAAGTTGACAAGTCTGTAGGGTTCAACATGGTAGTCTTTCCCTTTAAATGTAAAAGCGATGTTCGTATCATTGTTTATAGCACTGTGTAGATCTTTTATTTCTTCTTTGTCAGTATTGAGTGCTTGGTACTCTTCTGGTTTGATATAAAATGGATTTTGCAACTTCTCAAGATTTAACTTTTTTACAAGTGTCTGATATTCATCTGAAAGATCAGAGAGATTTTCCAAATTTTCAAGTGCAAGTTTGAGAAATATTTTTGCTTGTTCCTCTATGCCTTTTTTGGAGAGCCCATCATAGAGCTTAACCCTGTGGCAGCCTTTAATGCTTGTTATCTCCCCATCTTTCCAATGTTCTCTTAGATATTTAAGGTCTTGCTGTATGGTGCGTTCGGTAATGCTTCTTTCTTCGCTACTTACAGCATGGGTTATCTCTTTGGTTGTACAGTTTTGATTTTTCTTTATGTGTTGTATAATACGTTTTATACGTATCTGCTTTGCTGTCTCTATCATGGAGCCTCATTTTTTATTTATTATATATAGTACAAACGAATTTATTTTTCTCTTTGTAGTATAACGCAATAAAATTTCGTTTTTCTTGACTATACTTTGCTTATCTATCCAAAGAGGAAGCGTCGGAAGACTAACAATCAAATAAAAGGAGAAAGTGTGAATCAATTACGATATAACGTAGAAATTATAAAAATTAAAAAGCATATTGAAGAGCAAGAAAAAAGAAAAAGAGTGAATCAAATCAAGGTAATTTTTCGAAATATGATTACCCCTAAGAAATATTTTTTAAATGTGTGCTATAAAATAAAAATACAGTTTATACACAAATATACTATTATTAAAGATTTTTTACGTAATAAAAGTAGACACAACAGTATTACATTAGAAGCTGACAATACAAAATCAGACTCTAAAATAAAAACTGTAGAGCCCAAGCAATTATTTGGTGCCAATGCCTGTGCAAAGTCAAGATGGTATCCAACCTCCAAAGATATTGAAATAGTACGAAAACAACAGAAAGAGAAAAAGAATCTTATTGTATGGGACATAGAAAACATCTCATACAAAGAGATTGATAACATCCTTAAAAAGATTTGCTCTGTAGGTACTATCTATTGTGTTTCAGTCTATCCATTATCTAAAAATATTACCGATAAACTTTTTGCATATATTTTGCTTTACGGTATTAAGGTAGTCGTAGGACATGAAGACTCTGACGAAAAGATTAAAGAGCTTATAAAAAGCAACTATAAGAAGTTTAAAAGTATTACAATCATATCAAGTGATACAGATTTTGTCCCCACCATAAAAAGGGTACTCAAAAGAGATAAAAGGGTTTATGTTATTGCCAAAGATAAGCAAAAGAAAGGCATGTTGATGCGATTAAATATAGATCACAAAAATTTATCTATCAGTACAATTTAGGGAAGCGCCCAGCAGGTGATATATTTAATCTTAAAATAGTACAATTTAATGTAAGTCTAAATTAATATAAAATTAAGTTTTAAAATATCTTGGGGAGGGTATATGACATTAGTATCAATACTGGGGGATTTTCACTCCTCTATTTTACCTATTACGTATGAATTTAAAGAAAAAATTACCAAGCATATCATAGTGTATGATGATGCAAAGGGAGATGTAAAAAAGGCAAAACGTATCATTAGAGGACAAGAAGCATTTCTTGCAACACTCTCGCAAGGCAGTAAAGATAAATATGAAATAGAGACTATAGAGATAGATGAAGATAGTTATACAAGTATGCTCTCTTGTCTGCAACGTATAAAACAGGTTTCCTCAGAATATAGTAATATCTATCTTAATGCCACAGATGGGTTAAACTCTATAGCTATAGTGCTCTCTTCAAATCTTTTAGATGTGGGTGCTAAGGTATTAGCCTATGATCGTTATGCAAATACCTATAACATACATACTTCCAAAGGGATGGAAAAACATATCATAAAAAACAGTATGGATATAAAAAGTCATTTGATACTAAAAGGCTACACCATCTTGGCTGAAGCAAGCAAAGAAAGACTCCATTCTAGAAAAAAAGTGATTTTAGAACTTGCTAAAAATCTTACTCGATATAAAGAGTTTGCAGGATCTGTACAAAGAGAGTCATTTAAAAAAGTCTCTGGGTATGATGACTATAAAAAGTTACTAACAAGCATAGATATTTTAGACCAGCAGTTCATACAAGGTACGGTTTTTGAAGAGTATATTTACCATCTCATAAAAGACAACTTCGATTTTGATGATGTTTGGGTAGGTACAAAAGTCTCTTTTAAAGAAGAGGTTGAAAACGAGTTTGATATTTTAATGATAAAAGACAACCATCTACATACCATAGAATGCAAGCTAGTCTCTGGACTAAAAGGGGAACATTTTGTCTACAAGACAGAGCTTATTATGGACTACCTAGATGACGATGGCAAGGCTATGATATTGAGTGTCGGAGGAGAGAATGAGCGCAGAACCAAGTCGGGAAAAAAACGTTTTCAGTTCAGTAGAGGAGACAAAGCCAGAGCACACTATGGAGATATAGCTATACATCAGAGTAAAGTTTTTGATGAGGAAGCTTTTTTGGATGATGTGAGAGATTGGTTTTTATAGAGCGAAGTTTTATTTCGTATATTTTGTTACACTATCCAAAATGAGGAGGAAGAATTGAGTAAAAAAAAGTTACATAGCACACACATTATTATGTTTCCATTTGTGTTTACGGAAGAAGTTAAGGTCGTTAATGCGTCATTGGTAAAAAATGGTTTGTGGAAATATAAAGCGTTTGATGTCGGAGAAAATATACAAAACTACAATGAGTATATCTATTTCTATGAGTATGTTAGACAAGCACTCTATTCTAAAAAAAATATGAATGAGGAGCAGACTTCTTACTATTTTGAGTATAAAGAGCAAAAAGGTAAATATATTCTTGAGGTCAATAATAAACATTATACTCTACACATAGATGGTATATCTATGCGCACTTTTGACACACAGGTGGGTATACTATCCGTAGAACTACTGAACTACGACTATGACAGCCCTGAAGAGATACTTGTTATAAATGACTTTCTAAGACGGCTCTACCCTCAGTTTCTAGGAGGGAAAGAGAATCTTGAATATATTACAAATAACCTTTTGCCACAAAGTGTCACTTTACAATTGGACGAAGAGATAAAAGAAGACTTTTCATACTACAAAAAGATGGAAAACATTCAAAAAGATGCTCCCCTTCTTCCGAAGTTTATACGTGCACTATTGGGTGATGGCTTTTTAAGCAAAAAGATACATATAAAACCTATCATAGATGACCGTATGTTTGTCATCTCTATGTATATGAACGATACATTGGCAGAAAAGATGAAATCCTACGATGAAGCTAAAGAAGTATATGCCTATGAAAATGATGAGTATTGGTACAGATATACTTTTGTAGATACCAGCAGTAAAATGTGCCAAAGCAAACATATGACAAAAAAGCTCATCAAAGAGACCACCTATGACAGGTGGGTAGAGTGGGGCACACTCTTTGGTGTAAGCCGCTATTCTTTTGTGGCATTGACCACTAGAGATTTTGGGAACAGCATCCTAAAACCACACATGCACACGATGTACTTCCAAATTTTTACACTTCTACTTGCTTACCGTGCGTCCATGTTAAACTTTTCAAAACGTGTTGCAGAACTTGATCTGGAAAAATCTGAACTAAACCATAGTGTGCGAGAACTTTACAAAGACTACATAAAGTTTGAAAACAATCTTTTCTTCAGAGAGGTTACCGCACAAGAACAAGGCATAGAAATATACAACCAAGCCTTAAAGGTCATGCAGATAGAAAAACACATCAAGGATTTAGATGGTGAAATAGCAGAACTGCACAATTATGTATCTATGAAAAATGCAGATGAAAGAGAGAATGAGTTAGCACATATATCAAAACTAGGAGCCATCTTTTTGCCTCCTACCGTGATAGCAGGGATATTTGGTGTAAATACTATTGATTTTGCCAAAGATACTCATAGTATGTTGTTGAGTGGCACCATTGTTGTGCTTAGTGCCTTTCTTGGATATGGTGCTATTAAATTTAAAAGAATATGGCGATATATATCTGCGCTTGCACTTGTTGTCTGTGTTATCTTTGCACTCTTTTTTATGCCAAAAGTAAAAGATAATACCAAAAGTAGTGTTTCTACGCATGAACAAATTCAACCTCGTACAAAGGAGAAAAAATGAGTCAATTTAAAGTGTCGTTTGCACTTAAACAGCATACTCCTATCATTCACTTTCAGAGTGAACAACGTGGGGCAACATTGAGAGCTACGGAGCTGAAGCCTAAGTTTGATAGTTTTTTGTTAGAGCAGGTAGAGGGTATTCCTTTTAAAGAGAATGCAAATGGACACAAATCTCTAGATTATAAGGTGAAGATAGAGGCAAAAACAGAAATCTCTGATATAGAAACTATAAATCCACGAAATGGAAAAAGCATACCAAATCCACTCTTTTTTGGAAATATGGGAGATGGCGAGAAAAAACGATTCTCTATGGCTTCTTCCATAAGTGTAGAGTTCTTCTCTTTTAATTCAGAAGTTTTAGACGCTATTAAAAACAATTTTGAAGCTTTTTTAGCCAATACAAATTTTGGAACACGGCAAAGTAAAGGGTTTGGTAGTTTTTACTTGAAAAAACCATTAGATACCAGCTTAATAAAGCATAAAGTTTATAGTTTTAGCTCTAGTGAAAAAGAGTGGCAAGAGAATATAAAATTTTTCTATGCTTTTTTACGAGCAGGAATCAATACAGCTAATTTTAGAGGCATTTATGCCAAAGCAGTGATTTTTACTTATGCCAAAAGTAAAAACATTACGTGGGATAAAAAAGCAATTAAAAGCTTTTATTTAGACAACAATGAAAATATAGAAAATGAAAAACTTATGCGTGACTTATTTGGTCTCTCATCTGTTCAAAGTTGGATGTCATATAAAGCCACTATTACAAAAGAGCATCAAGAAATAGATAGATTTAAATCACCTGTTACTTTTAAGCCTGTATTAGAGAATGGAAAAATGCGTATCTACTTTTGGGCAGATAAAAGTGTAGAGAAGATTTTAAATAAAGAGTTTATAGTGAAGTTTGATAGAAAGAGTGGATTAAAACTTAAAACGCCAACATCATTTACTTTTGATGAGTTTTTTGAATTTGCTTTTTCTTTAGATTTATCTAAACATATTGATTTACAATATCACAGCAATCCACAATATACTAAATTGGTCAAAATGTTCAATGAAATCAAGGAGTCCAAATGAAATACATAGCCCTAACCATAGGACCCATCTACAAAACCCTCTCAAATGCTAAAAAGACAAGAGAACTTTGGGGTGGGAGTTACCTCTTCTCTTATATTATGAAGCAGATTATCAAAGCATTTAAAGAGCGTGAGTTTATAGTTCCATATATTAAAGATGGGACTATCTTTACACAAAAAGAGGGTGTGGGACTTTTTCATGATCGTTTTATATTTGAAGCTCAAGATGGAGACAAAAAGAAGCTAGATGAAGTGGTGGAAGATGTACTTCAGCAGTTGTCGAAAGATATTAAAGTAGATTATGATTTTCTTATATCCTATTTGCAGATACATAGTGTTGAAAAAGACTTAAAAGAGGGGGCAAACCCCATTTTGGAAATAAATCCATATCTAGACACAGCAGAACTCTTTTATAGTGTGGGGCAGTCCAAAACAAATAAACTTGTAAACATGCTAAAAACAAACAACTCCTTTTTAACCCATGATGCATTTGGGGAGAAAAAACCTTTTCCTTCACTACCTGAAATAGCACTTTATGACATCATAGATACCATTGATAGCAAAGATATGGCGAAAGACAATGAAGAAAATATCTATGAGATGAAAGAGTATGATTTTAAAAACTATCATAAATACTATGCCATTGTCCATGCAGACGGTGACAGTATGAGTGAAGTGATAGGGTCTTTAAGTAGTAAAACTTCATTTCAAGCGTTCTCTAAAAAACTTTTTGAATACTGTAGCTCTTCTGGGCAGTTTATTAAAGCTTTTGGTGGAGAGACTATCTTTGCAGGAGGGGATGACCTTCTGTTTTTTGCCCCAGTAGTAAGTGGTGACAAAACTATTTTTGAACTTTGTGATGAAATATCAGATGACTTCAATAAGCGTTTTGAAGGAACAGATGCAACACTTTCGTTTGGTATCTCTATACAGTACCATAAGTTCCCACTTTATGAAGCACTTGAAAATAGTAGAAATTTACTGTTTGAAAAAGCAAAATCTGGAAAGAAAAATAATATTGCTTTTTCGGTTACCAAGCATAGCGGACAGACATTTAATGCAGTCATGCATAAAGGCGATAAAGCACTCTATGAGACATTTAAACGCTTTAGCTCGAACATTCATGGCACAGAGGGTATGGACAACTTCTTACACTCCATCCATCATAAAATCGATACCCATAAAAACCTCTTGTCTCAAATCTCAGCAAACAAAGAGAAACTACAAAACTTTTTTGACAACTACTTCAACAAAGAAGTACACGATAAGAACTATCGAGTATTTTTTGAACAGTTGGTTGAGTTTATGTATGAAGCATACTCTAAAGATGAAGTCAAAGCCCTAAACACAGTCTATGCTACACTTCGTTTCATTAAGTTTGTACAAGGAGATAAAGTATGAAATGTTTAGTAACACTCAAGCCCCTAGAGCCCTTTATGTTTGGTGGAGACCAGACATTTGGAACATTGGGAGACAAAGAAGCTGGAAGCTACTTGGTACACTCTCGTCTCTTTCCTCAGCAAACAGCCTTGCTTGGTATGCTCAAAAAAGAGATGATGACACAAGCAGGACTTTTAACCCGCAAAAGAAGAGGAGAGTGGGTAGATAAGCAGCAAAAGAAAAATGCGGTACAACTTGTGGGAGAAGAAAAATTTTCTATGCTTAAACAAGAGGTACAAAACTTCGGAGCCATAAAAAATATAAGTCCTATTTTTCTAAAACAAAAAGAGAAGCGTTACATTAAGAAAGTAGATATTGACAGTTATCCTTATGTGGATGGTAAACTTGAAGGCTATGATTCTAAAAAAGATATTTACGATAATTTTATCTCACTAGATGGTGCAGAAAAGTTAAGTTCTGAAAAGATTTTTAAAGCAGTGGAGCAAACAGGCAACAAAAAGGGTGGAGAAGAAAATTCACTCTTTAAAAAAACATCATATATGCTTGTAAACGATTTTGTTTTTGCATTTTATGTAGATGTTGATTTTGCACTCGAAAGCTCCATGGTAACATTGGGGGCTGACCGTTCTGCATTTAGTATGCATGTTGAAACTACCGAAGAGAAACTACAGTATGTAGATAAAAAAGGATACTTGACACTTTTGAGTGATGCATACATCACAGTAGATATACGTGACAGTAATGCAACGTTTGCCATCACCTCTGAGATAAGCCATCGAAACCTGAAAAATAAAAAAACAGCAACAAAAAAATATGATACCGTTTTTGAAAAGAGTGAGACACTCTATCTCTACGAAAAAGGTTCTGTATTTATAAACCCATCAGACACTTTAGTGGACAACCTAAACAACAAAAACCTACAACAAATCGGATACAACATCTACACCCAAGGAGAGAAATAATGAAAAGAGATCTATATACCATAACAACATTAAGTAACCTTCATGTAGGGAGTGGAGACATTAACTTTGATGTCATCGACAACCAAGTACAGAGGGATGCCATTACCCAGCTTCCTACTATACATAGTTCTAGTCTTAAAGGGGCATTTAGAGAAGCTGCAGGAGAGAGCCAGTACAGTAAATATATCTTTGGTCCGGAAAATACAGACAATGACTCTCACCAAACAGGAGCCTTTCATTTTTTTGAAGCCTCTTTGCTTGGCAGACCTGTACGTAGCAATGTTAAGCCTTACTTTATGGCAACATCAGTAGGGGCTATAGCAACTTTTCTAAGTTTTTTAGAAGATTTTGCTATTGATTTTGATGGGGAGATAAAAGAGGCATTAGCACAGTTGTCAAAAGAGAAGGTAGGTGAGGGTAAACCTCTTATTTTTGAACAAAATAGCTCTGTAATACTTGAAGATTTTGAGACAAACACATCCTCTTTAGATGTTTCAAAATTAGAAGATTTTTTAGGCGAAAACTTGTCTCTTTTTAGTGATAAAGATTTTAAAGCGTTAGATTTGCCTGTTATCGCACGTAACTACTTAGAAGATGGAGTCAGTAAAAACTTGTGGTACGAAGAGGTTGTGCCTAAAAAGTCTAAGTTTTACTTTGTCATAGCAAAACCTACTAACCTTGATGCAGCAGACAAAAAAGAGAACCTAGATGCTTTTGAAGCTCGTTTCGATAACACTACCAACATACAGTTTGGAGCCAACAAATCCATAGGCTATGGTTACTGTAAACTTCAAAAGGTATCGCTATGAGTAAGAAAAATATAGAGAAGTACATACCTCAAGCCATAGCTGTTTTGGAGAGAACCTTTGATGATGGAGTGATTCCCTCTGCATACAATGGGTATATCTCCTCTTTTGGTGCAAGCATTATGCAAAGTGGTCTTTTGCCAACTTTAGCTCTTTTTGAAAATACAGCTGCCTCTACCAGAGAGAACAAAGAGTATTTGAGCTATATCATTATGCAGATTTTAACTCAAAGTTCAGATGACAGGTCTCTTCTTCGCTATGTCATAAACAGCAATGAAGATGAAACGGCATTAAAAAGAAAGATTTTAGACATCTCTATAGCGATAAAACTAAGCATAAGAACATTTAAGTTAGATAGAGGAGGAGAAGATGAGTAGTCCAAATCTAGGTTGGTTATTTTATAAAGACTATTTTAGAGGGATTAACTATGCTAATTTGGAGTCAAACAGTGAGTTAATTAAAGGTAAAGTTGAAACTATCATCAACCAATCTATCACCATAAAAAATGATGAAATGCTAGGAAATATTCACTTCAAAGCCACCACTACCTACCCAGGACTCATCTTGGGAAGTGGTAATGCACATGAATTACCAAGCATTGAGGGACAGGCTATTTTAGGTTTTCATTTTGATTATACAAGTGGACTACCTGTCATTGCAGGAAGCAGTATAAAGGGGGTGCTTAGAAGTACTTTTAAGCACCCAAAATATATACAAGAGTATGTTGGTGATGAGATAGATATCGCTCAATTGGAAACAGAAATTTTTGATAATGGTGATGTCTTTTTTGATGCTGTTGTAGTAAGTAATGGTAAGATTTTAGGTGATGACTTCCTCACACCGCACGGAGACGACCCACTAAAAAACCCTGTGCCTCTAAGATTTATAAAGGTACTACCAGATATCTCTTTCCGATTTGATTTTGAGTTAAACGATGGGATCTTGAGTAAAAGTAAAAAATCTGACCTTTTTCAAAATATTTTATCTGATTTGGGGTTAGGAGCTAAAACCAACGTAGGCTATGGGAAGTTTGAAAACTTTAAAAAAGAACAAACCCAAGAGGAAAAAGCTTTGGAGCAGGAACAGCGAGAAGAGGAACGCTTTAGTGAAGCCATAAAAGAAGATAGTTTGGAAAAACTAGAGGACTTTAAGAGAGACTTCCCTCACTCTACAAGAGATGTTGTTCAAGCCATAGAAAACATAAAGCACAATCTCAAAATAGCAGACATTAAAAAAGCTTTTGAAAATTTAGTTAAGTCAAACAAAAAGCATGTGGAAAGTTTTATAAACAAATATAAAGACAATCCTGATGCCCAAACGTTTATTGACCAGTTAACCCAAGAGGGAGGCGAGGATGAAGCTGCTCAAGATTTTTCAACACTTATCTCTGAAGTTTATAAATATAAAGCACTTGAAGGGGTTATTAAAAAATATATTGCCCATAGTATCTTAGATGAAGAAGATAAAAATCTGCTTGAAAAACATATTGATACGAAAATGACAGAAAAGGTAAAACGTAAAAAATTCCCATTTGGCACCTTTGGAAACGACAAATGTCTAGGCAAAGAGAGAGCGAATGCTTTAGCAGATACACTGGAGCTAAAATAGTGCAATAAAGGACACCCCATGTTCACAAAAAGTTTTTAAATCCCATGGGTTTACGTACTTTTGGCTTAAGTTCCCTGACAGCTTACTGTTTAGTACATAGTAAAAAGGCTAAATCAGTCATGAAGTGTTATAATACGTCTATTCCGTAGGCTCTGTCTGCGGAGGTAATTTCGAGACATCAAAATGGCGTTATACTATTTTAATCTGAGATACTGTATTCCGTAGGCTCTGTCTGCGGAGGTAATTTCGAGACGTTCTTAACGTTGTTGTGTTGTTTTTTCTGCTGTGATTCCGTAGGCTCTGTCTGCGGAGGTAATTTCGAGACAGTTGTCCGTGAAACTTGTTTTCAATAGCATCTAGAAGTTCCGTAGGCTCTGTCTTCGGAACCAGAACGATGGAGCAGAGCGACCCGTGTCGGCGGAAGCGTTAAGTAGCTGTACTTTATGGTATGTGTTGTCTATGGGAAGAGTGGTAAAAAATACTCTTCCCATTGGACAAAGAGACTTGCACAACCTTATCATACTCCGCAAAGAATCTACATCACTACAATATATTTAAAAAAATTTACAATATAAACAAACTCAAAAAGTATTGAGACCTTTTTTTGTATGACTAAATATATTTTGTAGTATATAGGGGAAAAGAGATGCGCAAAACAGAAAAATCTTTGTTTTTGATATTGTCCCCACATGGACTCGAACCATGAGCTACGCCTTAGGAGGGCACTGCTTTATCCAGTTAAGCGATGAGGACGCGTAGGGGCAGACCTGCGTGTCTACCCATGAAGAAATGTGATTATACATAATTTATGCTATAATTCTAGCACTCAAACATCCATCGGTCGGATGTATTTGGTGTTGTCGTGTGACAACACCCTACAAAGCCTAAGACCGAAATACTAAATAGGTCATACTAGGAACATCATGAAATTTACAGAATTAGGACTGGGCGAGTCTTTACTCAAAGCAGTCAAAGAGCAGGGCTATACAGAGCCTACACCCATACAAGCACAAGCAATACCTGTTGTCATAGAAGGTAGAGATGTGCTCGCAGCTGCTCAGACAGGTACAGGAAAAACTGCAGGGTTTACACTGCCGTTGCTAGAACGTCTCTCAGAGACTAATCCACATATGAAAAAGAAACAGATTCGTGTACTTGTACTTACACCTACAAGAGAACTTGCAGCCCAAGTGGCAGACAGCATCGCAACCTACGGTAAATACATGTCTTACAAGTCTATGGTTATTTTCGGTGGTGTGGGGATCAACCCTCAGTTTGCAGCCATCAAAAAAGGTGTAGACATCGTCATAGCAACACCAGGTAGACTACTAGATATCGCAAGCCAAGATGGCATAGACTTCTCAGCAGTAGAAACACTGGTACTCGATGAAGCGGACAGAATGCTCGACATGGGCTTCATCCATGACATTAAAAAACTGATGGCAATGATGCCTAAGAAAAAGCAAACACTTCTTTTCTCAGCTACCTTTTCTAGAGAGATAAAAACACTTGCCTCAGGACTACTTAAAGACCCTGTACTTGTAGAAGTGGCAAGAGAAAACTCCACAGCAGGGAAGATAAGCCAAGTCGTTTACCCTGTAGACAAGAGCCGTAAAAGAGAGCTACTTGCACAGCTCATAAAAGCAAACGACTGGAAGCAAGTTTTAGTCTTTACCCGTACAAAACATGGGGCAAACAAAGTCTGTAAACAGCTAGAAGAGTACTCTGGCATCAAAGCGGCAGCCATACATGGTAACAAATCTCAAGGTGCTAGAACCAAAGCACTTGCAGACTTTAAAGCAGGCAATGTGCAAGTCTTAGTGGCTACAGATATTGCTGCACGTGGTATTGACATAGACCAGTTACCTCACGTAGTAAACTTCGAACTTCCAAATGTACCAGAAGACTACGTACACCGCATAGGTAGAACAGGACGAGCAGGTATGGCTGGTGAGGCTGTGTCGTTAGTATGTATAGACGAGCATGAGTTACTTCGTGCCATAGAGAAGTTTACAAAGTCTAGCATCAAAAAAGTAGACCTTGAAGCCTTCAAACCAGACCCTAGTATAGGAGCAGAACCTATACAAAATGGTAGAGGTGGTGGTAAACGTGGTGGTGGGCAACGTAATGGTAACCGTAATGCAAATGCTAACGGTAGTAGAAGCAACAGCCGTAACAACAGTAGAAACAAAAAGCCATCCAAAAACAAGCCTGAGAACAACAAGCCAGACAACGACAAAACACCTGTAGAGAAAAAGAAGAAACCTAGAAACCCTCATGCTGAGAAAATAGGTTCAAATCTCCAAGCAAAGCTAGACAAATTAGATAAAAAATCAAATAATAACAATAGGAGAAAATAATGAAAAAAATCTTTAAACTTACAGATGAAAAGAAACATGAAGACCGTGTACTTGAAGCAGTTAAAAATGATATTAGAAAATATGTAAAACGTGAAAAGAAGAAAGACCTACCCGATAAAGCAACAATGTACTGGGACTTTGACTGTAAAGTTGGAGCTACTTCAAATGACGCAAAAGAAGTGGTGTATGAAGAACTCATTAAAGAACTTGATGCTGTAAAAGCTACAGGTGCAAATGAAGTCTACATAGAAGTCATGGCAAAAGCTGTACCCAAACCTCTAAAAGTTGAAGAAGAACCTGAAGCATAACCCATGCAAGACAAATATGTAGCAGATGTAGGTGACTTTGGTAAGTTTCAACTCTTCCGCTACCTCTTCAACCAAAAACAGAGCCCGTTCAATGGTAAAGAACTTTCCCAAATATGGTTTATGCATAAAGGGGAGGGTGAAGAGACGAATGACGGTAAACACATAGACTACTTTGAGCGTATGATGGGTACAGACGAGTACCTTGAACACTCACTACTTGATGTCATTATGCGTGACAAACGTGAAGTGACTGAACTAGAAAACCTCAAACTCCTTCCCAACGCAAAGTTTTTTTACACCGAAGTACCCAAAGCTCTTGAAGACCGCTATTTGTGGCTAAACACTGCACTGATATTTTCTATGGACTCACCCATCGTAGCTGTTGCCCCAGATAATGGTATGGCACTCAAATGCAAGAGGACAGAGCGATGTTTTGAGTTTCTAAACCTAGAAGAACATTACCGTCAAAAAGTCTACCCACATAAGTACATCTTTGCTGATGAAGTACGGTATTTCTATCGCTTACCTCACTTAGAAATATGCATTGTTTATCAACATTTAAGCCGTTGTTTCTCTCATGATGAACAGATACACTCACTACTCTCAGACCTTAAAAAAGAGTACAACCATGTTGTAGCCATTAAACACAAATCCTACAGCCCTCGCGTCTTTTTCTTCCTCTGCAAGAGTGATGTTATACGCGTAGGCATCACCCATAGACTCACACAGTTTGCCTCTGAACATTCGGGGTTTTGGGAAGTGTTTTTGTGATATTGGAAGTTAAAAATTACGACTTCTTTTATGTTTCAGTTAAATGAAACATGAAAAAAATGAACAGGTCGTAAAACCTTAGATGGTGCATCATACATAATCACCTGTCGGGTACTAGCAAGGCAGATATATTACTCAAACTGCTCTTTCAATATATCCTGAGCCTGTATCATATCTTTGTCTCCACGTCCAGAAAGGTTTACCAAGATGGTTTTGCCTTTAACCTCTTCAGGTTTCATCTTTTTTAAGTAGGCTACCGCATGAGAACTTTCAAATGCGGGGATGATACCTTCAGCTTGTGAGAGCCATACGAAAGCATCCATCGCTTCATCGTCTGTGATGTGGTCGTAGGTAACGATGTTTTCATCGCTTAAAAAAGCATGTTCTGGGCCTATACCTGGGTAGTCAAGACCTGCACTTATGGAGTGGGCTTCTTGTATTTGACCGTCTTCATCTTGTAGTAGGTAGCTAAGTTGCCCATGAAGTACCCCAGGGCTTCCTTTTTCTAGTGAACAACCGTGTTTGCCTTCTAGTCCTTCTCCTCCAGCTTCTATACCGATGCACTCTACGCTTTCATCTTGTAAAAAGTGGTTAAATACACCAAGGGCATTTGAACCACCACCTATACATGCTATGACTTTGTCAGGTAGACAGCCCTCTACGACAGAGAGCTGTTCTTTAGCTTCCCAACCGATGATAGACTGAATGTCACGAACCATCATAGGATAGGGGTGGGGCCCTGCTACGGTACCTATGAGGTAATAGGTGTCACGTGCGTGGGTTACCCAGTGACGAATGGCATCGTTCATAGCATCTTTGAGTGTTTTACTGCCACTTTCTACGGCATGTACTTTTGCACCAAGAAGTTTCATACGAAAAACGTTAAGCTCTTGACGTGCCACATCTTTTGCACCCATAAAGACTTCACACTCTAAGCCAAAGAGTGCAGCTACAGTTGCAGTAGCCACACCATGCTGACCAGCACCAGTCTCTGCAATGATTTTCTTTTTACCTAAACGCTTAGCAAGCACTGCTTGTGCGACACAGTGGTTTATCTTGTGTGCTCCTGTATGGTTAAGGTCTTCACGTTTGAGGTATATTTTTGCATCTAGCTCTTTAGAGATGTTTTCTGCAAAGTAAAGTGCAGAAGGGCGACCTACGTAGTTTTTGTAGTAGTAGTCTACCTCGCTCCAAAAATCTTCGTCAAAACGTACTGCCTCATAGTCAAGGCGGAGTTGTTCGAGTGCTGGCATGAGGGTTTCAGGAACAAAGCGACCACCAAAGCCTACTTGTCTGTTCTTTACGTTACCAAAGTGACCATTGTTGTCTGGGTCATATGGGCTTGGTTTGGGTATGTATATTTCTTTATGTAAATCCATAGATATCTCTCAATAGTAAATTGAGTGATTATATCGTATGGGAGGTTATAAGGTTATGATTTATAGTGTTAGATGAGATCTATAGGATATTTTTTCTTTTATGTCAGTACCATGGGGAGTATAGTGGTATTTACTTTTTGCTTCAGCATGGAGTTCTTCGGGCATCTCTTTATAGGCAGTGTTCATACTGGTATTTATAGTACCTAAAAAATAGGTTTTTCCATTTTCTATCTTTGTAAGTATTTTGTCACCAGAGCCATACCCAGCTTTACCACGACTACATCCATACATACCTGTAAGTGAGTACTCAGCGAGTCGTACATGGGTGCTTGGGGTAGGCAAGGTTACAGGGATGAAGCCTTCACCATATTTTTTGTCATGGAAGTAGATTTCAAAGCCTTC
Organism: Sulfurovum sp.; assembly: GCA_027012955.1. GTDB lineage: Bacteria > Campylobacterota > Campylobacteria > Campylobacterales > Sulfurovaceae > Sulfurovum. The sequence goes on along the minus strand of JALUYL010000093.1, from coordinate 2,217 downwards.
GGGTTCTTCTTTTGTGGCTATTTCTACATGTCTAACTTTTCTACTGTCTGTACCATCTACAGCGATGAGCACGGTCGCTTGACCGGAGTAGTTTGCTGCATTGGCATTACTTATGGGGGTAAGGGAGGAGTTGGTACATCCTCCGAGTATGTAGGCAGATAGCGTCAGTGTAAAAAGTGCAGTTTTCATCATAAAGCCTATCTAAATCCTGCTTTTTTGAGTGCTTTCTTGACTCTATTTTCTACTTTTACCAGTATGCTTTTTGCAGGGCTGCTACCTGCTAGTTTAGAAGGGAGTACAAAGAGAGCAGTGGTTTTTCCGTTTTTAGTAAGCAACATGATTTTAAGCGGACAAAGCGCCATCATATCGGGGTCAGCATTCATCACGTCATTGGCATAAAATGGGTTACAAAATATGATACTCTTTGCTACTTCATAGCCACGTTTGTTATAGTCTTTCCCAATCTTCCCTTTCATTCGCGCCAATGTCCCAGAGATATCAGCTTTTGTAATGATGAAAAGATCTTGCGCTTCAAGCGTTTTCTTTAAGGTATGCAGTGAAGAACGAAAGTCTTCATTGAGACTTACTTTATAGATGCTCGAACTGGCAAAAAGTGTAGAAGAAAAAAGTATAACGAAGATGAGTAAGATTTTTTTTAGCATGGTAGAACTCCTTTTATGTAAGAAATCCTATCACGTTGTGTGTGTATTTAGTGTGTAAATTATTCTTTTTCATATTTTATGAGTAATATCTTTTAACACAGCGATGATACTCACTAAATCCTTATTTCTCTTTACAACATTTTAAATCCTCTAGGGAATAATTCCCCGACCCTAGGTCGAGGAGCTTCATTAGTTATGAAATGAGAATGAAAAATTTAATTCCTAATATGGCTATTTGTATATTTACACCACTATTTCGGGATACCTAAAACTTTTTTTCTAAAAATGGTTTTGTATAAAATTGCACCTTTGAAGCTTGAGTTGTTTAGGTTGTTGTGGTCAAATATTGCGGAACCTAATGCGGATTCATTAAAATTACATTGATCTATGTGTGCATAAGAAAAATCACCTTTCCAAATTCTTGCTTCACTCAAATTGGTATGCAAGAGTGTCGCTTTGACAAAATATGCACCTTTGATATTTGATTTTGAAAGATTCGTATCACTTAAATCGGCATTTGAAAAGTCTGCTTTATGTGCAAGTGTGTTTGCTAAGTTGGCATGTGATAAATTAGCATCACTAAAATCTGACATACTTAAATCTAAACCACGTAAATCAGCACCACTCAAATCACACATGGGGCAGTCCCCATCTTCTTTTACTTTTTTTAAATCGGCTGCATCAAATGCCCAAAGCGTGTTGGAAAAAAGTAGTAAAGATAAAAGTATATATTTCATTTCAAGCCTTTGAGTTTTTGAAGAAAGATATTTGCTTTACTTCCCCCAATAATTTTATTTTTCTCTTTTGCTTTGTCATCAAGAAAGAAAAAAACAGGGATTCCAGGATAATCAAAGCCCTCGGGGAGTGTGTCTTTTTGGACATCAAGCGTTAAAACTACATAATGCTTTTGTATGTAAGAAACAACGTCTTGATTTTTAAATACAACTTCTTTCATATAGTTACATTCTGGACACCAGACAGCAGAGTACATCATCATGACTTGTTTATGTTCTTGTTTTGCCTTCTTCTGAGCCTGAGTAAAATCATGCTCAAATGTAAGTGTATTGGCAAATACTGCCAAAGTACACAGGATAAGTAATAGTACTGATTTCATATGTTTCCTTTTTTATTATAGGTGCTCTTCACAACCATGATGTTTTTCCCACATTTCTTGATGACCCATATCGATTGCCCATTGTGGAGGTTGGCACTTTTGTGCTTTTTATGCTCTATCTTATTGATTGTTTGTAGATGATATTTAGTAGGTATCTAAATAATAATAAATCGATGTAAACAAAATGTTTTTATTTTCTCTTCAAAATCAAATATTTCATGTATCAATCTTCTTAAGTTTTTATTGCTACGTGTATTATACTACGAATACCCTAATATGAATAACTCTAATGAAATAAACCCAACCCCCCCCCTCAACGCCATTAAGTTAAGCATAGAACCGTACCATTTTCAACCTCCAACTCTATCAATTCCCCACACTTTTCTTCTTCCTCTTCAGATGATGAATTGTATTGGTAGCAATAGTAGATTTTTGAGCATC
>JALUYL010000092.1 GCA_027012955.1 Sulfurovum sp. | reverse complement strand
CACGGTTTGCAGTCAGTTCAAGCTCGATGATAGTATCTGCTACTTTCTCATAGCTACCAAACTCGCGCCCTACTTCAAGCTTTCCGATACTGTCATCCAGTATCATAATCCCTTTGCCCATATCTGGTAATCCAAGCTCAGATGACGCACAGACCATACCTTCAGACTCAACACCACGAAGTTTGGCATGTTTGATTTTAAAATCACCTGGAAGCACTGCACCTATAGTAGCCACAGCAACATACTCTGCATCCACTACGTTGGCTGCACCACAGACTATCTGTCTTGTACCAGATCCTACATCTATCTGACACACATTCAACTTATCTGCATCAGGGTGTTTTTCACAAGAAAGGATTTTACCAACGACTACTTTCTCTGCAATTTTAATCTCGTTCAGACTATCAACTTCGAGTCCAATGCTGTTAAACGTCTCATAGAGCTTCTCATTAGAAACATTACTTAAGTCTATAAATTCCTGTAACCAAGATCTTGTAATTATCATCTAAATTGCTCCAATAGTCTTATATCTCCCTCAAACAGACTTCTTAGGTCTGGTATCTTATGCATCAACATCGCAAAACGCTCTACACCCAATCCAAAGGCATAACCACTCACATCTTCATAACCTACAGCCTTAAAGACATTCGGATCTACGATTCCACAGCCAAGCACTTCTAACCAACCTGTATGAGAACAGATACGACACCCTTCTCCTTCACAGAAGATACAAGAGATGTCTACCTCAGCAGACGGCTCGGTAAACGGGAAAAATGAAGGTCTGAAACGTACCTCAACATCGCCAAACATATACTGTAAGAAGTCAGTAAGTATTGACTTTAGGTTTGCAAAACTCACTTTTCCTTTTTCATCAACAACCAAACCTTCTACTTGGTGAAACATTGGTGTATGTGTCACATCAAAGTCACGTCTAAAAACAGTACCCGGTGCTATCATTCTGATAGGAGGCTTTGTCTCAAGCATCGTACGAATCTGTACTGGTGAAGTATGCGTTCTGAGTAATCCACCATCTTTAAAGTAAAAAGTGTCTTGCATATCACGTGCTGGGTGGTACTTAGGAAGGTTCAACGCTTCAAAGTTATGAAAGTCATCTTCTACCATAGGCCCAGACTCTACTGCAAAGTTCAATGCCACAAAGTAGTCGATGATTTTGTCCATCGTCTCCATCACAGGGTGGAGTGCACCTTTCTGAGCAAGTGTTCCATAGAGAGAAACATCTATCGCTTCAGACTTTAAAACTCTCTCTATCTCTTCAGCTTTCAAGGCTTCATAACGTGCATCAAAGCTTACCTGTAGGGCAGCTTTGTTTTCATTCAGCCCTTGTGCAAACGCTTTTTTCTCTGGACCAGGGACGTCTTTCATCTTGGCAAACTCAGCTGCCAAGACACCCTTCTTCCCAAAAAGCTCTACACGTACTTTTTCTAACGTTTCAAGACTATCAGCTTGAACAATCTTCTCTTCTAATTCTTTCATAAAACCTCTATATGACTTTAGTAATAATCGTGATTTTATCTAAAAATTCATAATAAGGGGATTTATAACACTTTTTGTGTGATATAATTAAATAAAAAAGGACACTTCCATGTGTATATTTTGTAAAATAGTAAACAAAGAAATCCCTAACAACACCGTAGCTGAAAACGATAATTTCTTAGCTTTTCATGACCTCTACCCCAAAGCACCTATCCATGTACTCATCATCCCAAAACAACACGTAGACTGTTTTCAAGATGTAAGTTCCCAGACCATGGCAGACATGACCACATTCATGCAAGAAGTAGCGACAAAAATTGGCGTAAACCAAACGGGTTATAGACTTATTACCAATAATGGCGAAGACGGAGGACAAGAAGTAGGACACTTACATTTTCATATGTTAGGCGGAGGAAAAATAGCATGGGATCATTCTCATGAGGATAATCATAAGAGTTTGTAGGGAAAATCCCTACAAACTCTTTCTTTTAATCCCATAGCTATTTAGGTGGTTCAACAGGTGCAATATCTCCACAAAAAGAACCTAAAGCTTTTACTTGCACTTCATTATCTTTTAAATAAAATAAATATTGACCACCTCCCACACAATATCCACTGCCAGACTCTTTATCGTCCCCATGAAGATTATCTGATACAAAAATTGCAAGAGCCTTATTGCCTTTATAGACAAATCTAGTAAGATTATCTACATAATACTCTTTATTAAAATTATTGTCTTTTAAAATATCAACTATATTATGTAGGTTTTTAGATAATTTGATTGGTTTAATTGCATATTCTATATCTTGAATAAAAGGTTTTTCTAGCAACTTTAAATCATTATCATCTATACTTAATTCTCCCGTATACTTCTCTTTTTCTGATAGTTTACTATACTCAGAAGCGGTAAATACTATTTTTTCTAAAGCTTTTGCAGTATTTAACACTTTTGAAGATGAAGAACATTCTGCTAAAGATAAGAGCAAGACTAACAACATGAGAGATTTCATATTTTATTCCTTTTGATTTTTACATTCTAAAGTAAGTATACTCTTTTAATCTAAATATTTTTACGCATCAATCTCTTCTAACTTCAACTCATACTTCGCCACTATCTCTTCATCTATTTCAGAAGCAATCTCCAATTTTTCAAAGAGTGCATCTATCTCTTGTTGCACTAAACCAACTTCTTTTGAATACTCCATAATGGCATCGTTGTCTCCCTTATTGGAAGCTTCAGTTAAAATCTCATTTTTCTCAGCCATCTGAACTTCAAGTTTCTCTATCTTCTCTTCACATTCTTTTATCTCTTTGGTGTAAGGCTTACGCTCTTCGTTACGCTCTTTTGTTACGACCTTACGAAGTTTCTTGCGCTCTTTGTAGTCTATTTTAGGCTTTTTCTTTTTGGGTTTGGCATTTCCCTCTTCCTCTTCCCAGCCTATCTTCTCCAAGAAGTCAGCATACGTTCCATCAAAATACTCTGCCCCACCCTTATGGAAGATGATGAGTGCACCTGCAAGACGATGCAGCAACATCTCCGAGTGTGTCACCATGATGAGTGAACCCTCAAAAGTATCGATGGCATCTGCCAATGCATCTATAGACTGCATATCAAGGTGGTTGGTAGGTTCATCCAGAAAGAGTACATTTGCAGGTTTTGCGATAATCTTCCCTAGCATTACCCTACTTCTCTCTCCCCCTGAAAGAACATCTATCTTCTTGTCTCCCAGCTCACCAGAAAACATCATACGTCCTGCAATGTTACGTGCTTGAGGGATGCCCACTTCTTTTGACATGGATGCTATTTCTTCTACTATCGTTACTTTTGTATTGAGTCTCTCAATATTCGTCTGTCCAAAGTGTGCAAACATAGTAGAAGGGTGAAATTCTATGTTCCCTTGTTGTTCTCCAAGCTCGCCAGCGATATAGTTAAGCAAAGTAGATTTACCCTTACCATTCTTACCGATAATCGCCAATCTCTTACCTTTTTCCATAGCAAAAGTTATGTTTTGGAACAGTGGCTCTTCAGGGTTATATCCAAAGCCTAGTTCATTCGCTCGAAAAAGCACTTTTGAGGGTGTGTCTTTATAATTAAAGTTAAAAGAGAGGTTCGTATCTGTCTTCAAATCATCCATCTCCTCCATCTTATCTAACTCTTTTTGTTTAGACTGTGCAAGAGCAGCAGTTGAAGCTCTAGCCTTGTTACGTACTACAAATTCTTCAAGTTCTTTACGCTTTTTGTCTTGATTTGCTTTGGTTTTTTCGTAGGTTTCATCTGCAAGTTCAAGCGTACCGTAGTATTTGTAACTGTCACCACTTACCAAGTGCAAGCCTTTACGCTGTACACCCATTGTGTGTGTCGTCACAGAGTCCATAAAGTCTCTGTCGTGGGTAATGAGTATCACTTCACCGTCAAACTCTTTTATAAACCCTCTTAGCCATCTTAGAGAGATAATATCTAGGTAGTTCGTAGGCTCATCAAGTAAAAGCATATTTGGTTCAGTTGCAAGCAGTTTCACCAAGTTAATACGTATCTGATACCCACCAGAAAAACTCAAAGGGTCTTTGTCTAAATCTGCTTCTGAAAACCCTAGCCCAAAAAGAAGCTTCTCTATCTTATAAAAGTTCCACTGCTCATCTTCTGGCAAAACCAATGCACACTCTTCACGTACTGTAGGCTCAGTAAAAACAAGGTGCTGTTTGAGTGTCCCTATACGATAATTCTTAGGAATACTGATAGACCCATTATCATGACCCTCTTCACCAAGTATCATCTTAAAAAGCGTAGATTTCCCAGAACCATTACGCCCTACAAAACCTATTTTTTGTTGGCTTTGCATTTTAAAGTTTACATCATCAAAGAGAGTTTGTCCACCGAAGCTTTTAGAGAGGTTTGTAAGTTGTATCATAATAAGGTCTTCCATCGTTTAAAATAATTTTGCGAATTATACCCAAATATGCTATGCTTAAAGAAAAGTAATTCCTATGACCCAACTCATCTTCGTACTTGACCCTATGTGTTCATGGTGCTGGGGGTTTCATCCTGTCATCGAAACCTTACGTAAAGACTACGCAGACCGCTACACCTTCTCACTCGTCATGGGTGGCTTACGTACCACAGGACAGATGGAGTGGAACACACAAAGCAAAGCCTATCTCATGTCTGCATGGGAGAGTGTCGCCCAAACCACCAAGCAACTCTTCAACCCCTCTCTGCTTAACCGTACACACTTCGACTACAACACCTACCCTGCCTGTAAAGCTGTCATCACCATACGCGAACTCCAAGGAGACGATGCAGCCTTTGCCTACTTGAGTGACATCCAAAAGGCTTTTTACACAGAGGGTAAAGACATCACCTCACTAGACACTCTCACCCATTACGTCCAAGGAGACACACAAGCCTTCCAAACCTTCTACCAAAGCGACCGCGCCGAACTCCTCATGCAACACGACTTCTCTAAAGCACGTTCCATGGGAGCCAACGCCTTCCCCTCCACTGTCAAGATAGATGAAGACGGGCATATGGTGTGTATAAACGGATACAAACGTTTAGAAGATATTTTAAAGATATAATACAAAACAAAAAGGCAACCCCATGGGCATCGAAATAGAACGTAAATTTCTCATAGACACAAACAAGCTACCACCTCTAACCAATGGCTACACTATCAAACAAGGCTATATCCAAACAGCTGACCACACCACAGTCAGAGTACGCATACGCAATCAAGATGCTTTTCTTACCATCAAAGGTAAAAGTGTAGGTGCAAGCAGGCTAGAGTTTGAATACCCCATCCCACTGCAAGATGCCAACGACATGTTAAATGCTCTCTGCCAAAGTTCTGTCATAAATAAAACGCGGTATCTGGTAGAGCATGAGGAGCATACATGGGAGGTCGATGTTTTTGAGGGGAGTAACAAAGGTTTGGTTGTGGCTGAAGTAGAGCTAGAGAGTGAAGACGAAGCCTTCACCTTGCCAAGCTGGATAACCAAAGATGTCACCGATGACATAAGATATTTTAATTCAAATCTTGTGGAGAATCCGTATTCAAATTGGTAACCATATCATATTCAAAGGTGCGGTAGCAACCGCACCCTACAAAAGCTTCCACACACATTAATTACAAAACCAAGCCGTAGGGTGCTGTTGCTACCGCACCTTTAATACGAATATCAATACATTCAATACCCCTATAAACTGATACTTTTGTGTCCTTATCCTGCATGAGAATTTTTATAGAGAGAAGTTTGTTTATGATTTTAATTGAACTTTATATTCTCACAAAGAGTGCTGACCACAAGTTGAAAAATAAGATATAAACTAACACTGTTTCAAATCAAAAATAAACTGAGGGTCATCAAGTGCAAGCAATATGGTATTTTTTATTATTTCATTCAAAAAAGCATTAACTACATCGGGAGATTTAAGTATAGTATATTCACCACTAAAGCTAGCAATATTTCCATGAGCTACATCACTTCTGTATGCATATAATTTTTTCCAAATTTTATCACTATTGGCAGCCTCAAAGTATTCAGAAAAATCTACTTTTCGTTCAAATTTTTTTAAAAGTAAATTATATTTAGTAGCAATTTGATGTGAGATAGAATCTATACTCTCTTTTAACTTTGGCTTGTGTGTTACCAACATTTCAACAATAGAAAAATATCCTAAAATTTTCAAATTTTGATTTAATGGTAATCGTCCAAGTTCTTGAAGTTTAGTATAATTATCTAAGGCTTGAGTAATAAAAGAAAAATCTTCTTTCTTTAGAGCCACTTGCAGATTCCCAAAGACAACCCACAATTTAAGCTAAATTGAATTTCAAAAAAGCCCTTAAACCCTCATAAATGTTATAATTATCTACCAAAAAAAAACAACACTACAAGAACAAAC
>JALUYL010000091.1 GCA_027012955.1 Sulfurovum sp. | reverse complement strand
CTGGGTGTTTTAAGAAGCCCCTCTCTTTTAGGGTCTTCTCCTAAGAGTTCAAGTACTTTTGTTACCGCTTGTTCAAATTCTTCGTCTTTTGTCATCATATGTTCCAAATGTTAATATGTGTGTATTGTATCTAAAAATAAATTTAAGATTTTATCATCTACTTTAGAGATGGCAAGTTTACGTATCTCTTGTGTGCTAAAATAATGTTCCTGTTCTTTATCAAGTGCATCATACACATAGACCTTGCATATGAGTTTGAAGTGCGTATAGGCATGGGTCACTTCACCTATGTACTCAGCAGCACATAGAGGAACATCAATCTCTTCAAATCCCCATAAGCCATGTAAAAATTTACCACTTCTTTGTGTCATAGAAATTTTGTCATTATATACGCAGAGCATGATGTTCTGTTCTCGTATTGGCACCACACGTTTTTTCTTTGTAGGGTAGAGTGTTGGCTCCTCTTGTCCTTGACAAATGTCACCAAGGGGGCAGATGTCACATGAGGGGTTTTTAGGGGTACAAAGTGTTGCTCCTATATCCATCATGGCTTGGTTATAGTCAAAAGGATTTTCTTTATCTATCAAATCATAGGCTATTCCCCAAAGTGCTTTATCTGTAGGCATTTTAAGTGTGTGCAGACGACAAAGTATACGCTTTACATTGGCTTCCATAATGGGGACAGGTTTGTTAAAAGCAAAGGTAGCTACAGCGTGTGCAGTGTTTTTCCCTATGCCCGGAAGTTTGATAAGCTCCTCTATATGTGAAGGTAACGTAGGGGCAGACCCATGTGTCTGTCCTCTGGATAGAACATGAGCCGTTTTGTGTAAGTTTTTAGCCCTATTGTAATAGCCCAATCCCTCCCACATCTTCAACACATCATCTAAAGGAGCATCCCCTAAAGCTTTAAGGGTAGGAAATTTTTTTAAAAATGGAAAATAGTAACGTTCCAATACCGTTTTGACTTGTGTTTGTTGAAGCATCACTTCTGAAAGGTATATATGATAGGGGTCATCAGTGGTACGCCAAGGAAGGTCAACTCTTCCTTGCTTTTTATACCATGTATGTATCTTTTGGTGGATTTTCTTCATGGGCGAAGTATAGCATGATTATGGAGTATATTTTTCTGATATTTTCCGTTAACACGAATTAGTGTATAATAGTACAAAAAAAGAATTATTAGGACACATAATGGATAAAAGTTTTATATTTTTCATTGCTATTGGTATTGGTTTTTTGTATTTTGTTACCTCTTTTGTTGGAGACATTCAGTCAGAAGATGAGACTTATCGTAACAATGGATACAATGAAGAACATCGTTATGATGCTTATGACAAACTAGACAGCATTGGTCAAAATATCTTGGATGTGACGGGTGAAAGTGGAACTATTCAGATACAAGCATGGAATCATTCGATGCTTAAAGATGAATTTTTAGATCTATTTCCTGACTTTTCAGAGATGAAAAACTTTGTGCATGACCGTGTTAGAGGTAAAGTATTGAGTGACAAACTGTTAGCGGTGATTGGGGATACGGAAGATAAGTTTTTTTCTGGGACTATAAGTGCAGAACAAGCCAAGCGAATGCTTAGCTCATTAAAGTAGTTTATCTACAAGGGTCAGTCATATTACTTTGACTGGCATAGAGATAGACTTCAACACGTCTGTTGAGCGCTTTATTTTTAGATGAATTGTTCGGAGCTATAGGTTTGTTGTATGAACATCCTTTGGTTAAAGGTCTGCCATTCATAGATAACAAACTTCCTACAGTAGCCGCACGTCTTTGAGACAATCCTTGGTTATATGAATAGCTTCCTGTATTGTCCGTATATCCTGCCACACCTACGACGGTTTGAGGGTAGTTGGCTAACACTTGTCCCACTTTTCTTACTTTTGTTCTTGCCCGAGATTGTAATCTTGATGATGCACTTGCAAACATCATACGATCTCTAAACATGATTTTCACATAGTTAGGATGCTTAGAAACGATAATCTCTCTGTTGGGATCTAGTGCTGCAAGTGGGTCATTGTTAACACCTGTACCTAAAGCACGTGCCACCTCATTGGCTTGTTCATCCATACTGTATCCGATGGCACCACCAAGTGCTGCACCCAAGAGTCCACCAATGAGTGCACTTTTAGAATCATGATTCCCTGAATTATATCCTATCATTGCCCCTGCCAAAGCGCCTGTAGCTGCCCCTGTTTTTGTACGATCATAGCTTCCATCTTCTACAAGTCCTGGCTGTTGATAACATCCTGTAAGCATGAGAAGTGCTACAGATGAGGCGAGTATACTTTTTTTAAGTTTCATTTATTTTCCTTTTTTGATTTTATTATTGCCATCCGCCAGTTTGGGCAGGCTGTGCATTGCTATCGTCTACGGCATTTCCTATTCCTGCACCTACGGCAGCCCCAAGAAGTCCACCAATGGCAGCATTGGTACCCCTACCATGTCCCGTGTTGTACCCTATGATAGACCCTGCAAGTGCACCTGTCACAGCACCTGTTTGTGTTGCATTATTGGGCGCTAGTTCGTTCCCTGTACACCCACTCAATAGGGCAAGTGTAGCAGAAGAAAGTATCAGTGTATGAAGTATATTTTTTCTCATTTTACATCCTTAATAGTTTGATTATACATTTATTATAGCATAGAATTGTGACGGAATGTGATTAGTTTTGTGTTATTTTTTCATGCCACTGGAAAAGCTGCTTTTCAAACCCTATTTGCTTAGTAGCATAAAAGTGCATAGGCTTTGCAAGATATGATTGTTTTACCCACCCATTAAAGTCATGCGGATACTGATAGTTCTTTGCATAGGTCTTTATATGTGAAGGGATAGGGTGTATCTCTCCCTCTTTGATAGCCTTTAGAGCCGAATTGATAGCCATATAGGCACTATTTGACTTCGGAGAGCAGGCGAGGTAGATAACCAGTTGGGAAAGGCTTATTCGGGCTTCTGGATAGCCTATGTGCTTGACAATGTTCAGTGTCGAAGAAGCCAGATTAAGAGCAGGGGGATTTGCATTGCCTATATCCTCACTGGCAAGTATAGTGAGCCGTCTGGCAATGAACTCAGCAGGTTCCCCACCATCTACAAGTCTTGCGAGGTAATAGATGCTTGCATCGATGTCTGAGCCACGTATACTCTTTATCATCGCAGAGGTAAGTTCGTAGTGGCTTTCACTTTCAGAGCTTCCTGCCTGCATCGCATGTGGGCGGATTTGTTTGAGTATTTCCAGTGTGATAGTCTGTGTGATGGCAGAGGCACTCTCTATGAGGTTAAGCATAGCGCGTACATCTCCACCTGAAGAGAAAATAAGATACTCTTTTGCTTCTTCTGTGGCAGCTATATTTTCTTTAGAAAGTATGGTCTCCAAATATGCAGTCATCTCTTTCTCTGAGATACTTTCAAGTGCAAAAAGATGTGAGCGTGAACGCATGGCTGCAGTGAGTGAATAATAAGGATTCTCTGTAGATGCACCTATGATGAGGGCTGCATTATTTTCCATAAAAGGAAGTAGTACTTCTTGTTGGTTTTTGCTGAGTCTGTGTACTTCATCTATGAAAATAAGAGGCTTTTGTAAAGCATTGGTATATTCTTTAAATATTTTGCGTAGATCTTCTATCTTGAGTGTGGTTGCATTTATCTCATAAAAAGGACGCTCAAGTATGGAGGCAATGACTCTGGCTATGGTCGTCTTCCCACATCCTGGAGGCCCATAGAAAAATGTATGAGGCAATGCATCAGACTCTATGAGTTTACGTAGCACAGCATTTTTACCCAGCAGGTGAGGTTGTCCTATAAGTTCTTCAAGGGTTTTAGGACGATATTTTAGTGCAAGATTTACCATGCTTAGTCTTTATATTTAAACTTTTTAGTTGTTCTATTTTTCTCTTGCTCTTTCATGTACTTATTCTCGTTTTCTTGCTTTCTTGCATTTTGTTCATTTTTTACAGCGGCAATCTTATTGGTACGCCAACGTTTCATAAATTTATGTACATCGTCATACTCTCTACGTGTAAAGTAGCGTGTTTTGTTTTCAGGAAGGTTGTTAAGCTCTATCCCACCAAAGGAGATACGTTTAAGATCAAGCACTTTGGCATCAAAGTGTGCAAAGAAACGTCTTAGCTCTCTGTTTTTACCTTCTTTTATGGTTACACGAAGTTTAGAAAAGTTTTTTCCTTCACTTCTTACTTCAAAGTGTGCAAAAGGAGCAAATTCCATAGCGTAAATCTTAGATTTTTCATGGGCACCTGCTCTTGCATCATCTAGGACAAGACCTTCTTTCATGGCATCCATCATTTCCTTCGTTATCGCTTTGTCTATCTTAAGGTTATATGTACGGTCTAAACCACTCTCCATAAGTGCAGTGGCTACTTCGACGTCATCTGTTAAGAGTAAAAGTCCTTCTGAAGCATAGTCTAGCCTACCTACGGGAGTAAAGTGCCTGTATTTACCTGCTAATTTATGGTAAATTGTGGCACGCCCTCTGTCATCTTTTTTGGTGACAAGTACACCCTTTGGTTTGTTGTAAACAATGATGGTAAGTTCGGAAGTGATCTTGATAGCTTTGCCTTTGACAAAGATACGGTCATCCTCTTGGACTTCATATCCAAACTCTTTAAGTGGTCTTTTGTCAAGAGTCACTTCCCCTGCTTCGATAAGTGTATCTGCCTCACGGCGTGAGTATTTGGTGTTATGTGATATGTATTTATTTAATCTCATTTAGATTTTATCCCTGCGTTAATTAAGTCATGTATATGTAGTACCCCGATAATGTCACCATTTCCTTGGACTAAAGGTAAAAGCTGAATACGGTCATTTTCTATAATCTCTAGCGCTTCAGAAGCAAGAAGCTCAGTATTATAATAGCTCTTTGGATTTTTCGTGGCATAGTTGATGGCTAAGTGTTCTAAGGAAAAACCTTCTTCCATGAGGGCACGTCTAAGGTCACCATCACTTAGCAAGGCATCAAAATGTTTGTTCTCATCAACAATGAGAACGGTACCCAGTTTCCCCTCACTCATGGCAACAACAGCTTCCTTTAGAGAGGCTGTTTTCTTGATGATGGGAAGATTCTGTGTGCGCATAAGGTCTTTTATTTTGACAAAGAGCTTTTTTCCCAAAGAGCCACCTGGATGGAAAGAAGCAAAGTCTTGTTCTTTAAAGCCTCGTTGCTTCATGAGCACCACCGCCAGCGCATCACCCAGTGCCATAGTGAGTGTGGTAGAGGTCGTGGGTGCTATGCCTAAAGGACAAGCTTCTTTGTCTACTGAGATATCGAGAAAAACATCCGCATAGGTACCCAATGAAGAGTCTTTCTTGCTTGTAAGTCCTATAAGAGGGATGTCAAAACGTTTGATATGTGGTAAAATTTTGGTAAGTTCTTCACTTTCTCCACTTGAAGAGATAGCAAGGAGAGTATCTCCTTTGCTTATCATCCCCAAGTCACCATGAAGTGCTTCAGTAGGGTGTAAAAAGAAAGAAGCTGTACCAGTACTTGCAAAAGTAGCAGCCATTTTAGCACCCACAAGACCTGATTTACCCACACCTGTAATGATGAGTTTCCCTTTTGTTCCCAATATCAGTGTAATGGCATCAAGAAAATTTTGATCCAAACGTGTAGATGCCTTTATAAGTGCATCTGCTTCAGTTTGCAATGTCTCTTGTGCTGCGAGTATGAGGTTCATAAGGCTACTTTTTATTTTATTGTTATGATTATAGCATAGAGTTGTTTGGGAAGATGTGAAGAAGAGATAGGGGTGGCTACCTCTTAGTTGGTTTGTTATGCAAGCGCTTTAGCTTGGTTGACCCATAAGTCTTTTTTGGCACGGTGTGCAAAGGTGGTATGTGTTTCTAGCCATTGGATGTTAGATTCACTCCAGTTTGCTATTTGGTCAAGATGGTAGATACCTGCTTCATTGAGTTTTTCTTCCACTTTTGGTCCGATACCCTTGATTTGTGTCAGTGCATCTTTGTTTCCCTCACGTGGCGCATCAAGAAGTTCAGGTTTCTCTTCCACTGCTTCTTTAGGTTCAGTCTCTTCTTCTACAGTTGCCACTTCTTCTACTGCAGTTTCTATAGCCTCTTCTGTAGTATCTTCTGTAGGTATTTCTACCGTTTCTTCTATTTCTTCAGAAACGCTACTAATAAGTGTCTCTATCTCTTTTTCTATCGTTTCAGGGACAACAGTTTTTTCTATTTTTGTGCTGGCTTTTTTTTCTTTTTTCTTTACAGTTTCTTTGACTACTTTCTTACCTATACTTTTTGCTACGATAAATCCAATGATAAATCCGATAAGTGCCGCAATTAATAAACAAAGTGTGATTTGTGAAGCTATTTCTAACATATTATTTCCCTTTTCTTTCGCTTGTATTTTCTTTAACAGATGAAGAACTAT
>JALUYL010000090.1 GCA_027012955.1 Sulfurovum sp. | reverse complement strand
CATGTCTATAAATGCCCCTGCGACCACAAGAGACTCTTTGTTTGCAAGAGCTACACGTTTACCTAAACTTGTGGCTTTGAGTGTCGGGGCTAGACCTGTGTATCCTACTAAAGCATTGACAATCATAGGACTTTTAGACTCCTCTATGAGAGTTAAGATAGCATCATTTCCACAACGTACATCAGGGTGGTTCACTTTATGTCTGTCTGCCTCATGGGCAATGACAACAGTTTTGGGTTGATGTTCTTGTATCTGTTGATTGAGTAGTTCTATATTGCGACCAGCGACCAGCGCTTCGATTTGTATATTGTAACGTTTAGCGATGATGAGGGTATTAACCCCAATGGAGCCAGTAGAGCCTAAAAGGACGATGCTAGACATGGTTAATCCAAAAAGCGACAAGTCGCGTGAGCTTCCTGCTGAAGGAAACCTAGTGTTAGCGTAGAATAATGGACTTTGTTCATTTTTCGTATCATTTATAGTAATGCTCTTAAAGCAATAACCATCATAGGTGCAGCAAAAAGGTAACCATCTGTTCTATCAAGTATCCCTCCATGCCCAGGTAAGATATCTCCAGAGTCTTTGACCCCTGCCTCACGCTTGAGGTAGGACTCAAAAAGGTCACCAAATACAGAGGACACCGCAGTCACCAATGTAACGACAATAGCTATCCAGAGTGGTGCGATTTCAAGACCGATGTAGCTACCAAAAATAGTCGCGATGATGATACCCCCAAAGACCCCTTCAAGTGTCTTGTTTGGGCTTGTGTCTGAAAATTTGGTTTTTCCTATGGCTTTGCCTGTGAAGTACGCCCCTGTGTCTGCAAGTGCCACAGTGACAAGAAGCCATAACATAGAGCGTACCCCAAAGTCTTGGTAAAGTATGAGGAAAAAGAGTATGCCTGAGACTGGGTAGAGAAAAGGCAAGATGAGTCTTTTGTCAAAGTTGTGGAGGTATGCGATGGCAGCACCAAAGATGATGGCCACAAGAAAAAAGAGATCATCAGGGTTGGGGTAGACATAGGCAAAAAGCCAAAGCAGTACTGCCCAAAAGTATGCAGATGAGGAAGAGAGTTTAAAGAGTTTCATTGCTTCATAAAAAGCAAACATGTAGATGACACCCAAAAATGCCCACATGATGAAGAAATTGTCTAGCCATCCTATAAAGCCTACAAGTGCAAGCAAAGCGATGCCTGTGATGACACGTTGTTGTAAAGAAGTTAAGTTTTTTAGCATAGGATGTTCCTGTTTTTATATAGGTAGAGATTATACCACGACTTGGGTTAAACCCTTATCTCTACACCTTCTTTTAAGACGGGGATAGTTTGGTATTTGTCATACTCTACGTTAGAACCTTCTTGGACTTTAACAAACTTACGTTTGGTGTAGTCTACGAGGTAGTTACCTGGATGGTTGGTAGAAAAATCTACACAGAGTTTGGCAGCGGCACCCAGTACCGAGTCAGGCAAGTTTTGTTTGTCTGTACGGATGATGACGTGCGAGCCTGGTATCTCTCTGGTATGCATCCAAATGTCATTGCTTTTTGCTATTGAGAGTAGTTTTTGGTTTTCATTTGAGTTGCGTCCTACCATGACTTTGTAGTCTTCTATCCAAAAGAGTTCTCCCTCTCTCAACTTCTCTTTTTTACGTAGTGATTTGGCGCGTTTAGGTACAAGAAGTTCAAGTTCATAAGGAGCAGTAGCTTGCTCTAGGGCATAGTAGATATTTTCATAGAAAGCCATTTTGGAGCTCAGGTTTTCCTGTTCTATATGGACATTTTTTGCTTTTGCTTTGGCACGTTTAGAGAGGTTGAAATAGTGGTCAGGTATACGGTTTACTTTGACATTTTTAGGTAGAGGTATAGTTACTTCTTTTCCTTCAAAATCATAGGTTTTTAGTTTGGTGTCATAGGGCTTTATCTGGTAAAGATTTGACAAGATGAGGTTACCAATATCTTTAAACTCAGAGGCTTGGGTTTCAAGCTTTTGCTTGTCTGGAAGTTTGTTTAAAAGCTGTTCAAATTTCTTAATTTTTTTAGAGACTGTGGAGAGTTTTTGTTTTTTGAGTTCAAGCAGTTTTCTAGTCTGTATCTCAGAGAACTTCTCTTCCAAATAGATATCGATATTTTCTATGTTTCTTGTCTCTTCTGTTTGCTCAAAAGGTGGAATAGCAAGCAATTCCATCCCTGGACGTATCACTCTAAAAGAGCTGTCGGCATCAATATGTCTAAGTGCTTCGATGATGACTTCATTGTCATCGATGAGTATGGCATTGGTATTTTTACCTGTAAATTCGAGTTGTAAGTAAATGATTTTATCTTTGTAACTACTTTTAGGCGCAATTTCAAAGCGTAATAGTCGGTCACCATTGGGAACATCGACACTAAGCAGTTTAGACCCGCTAAGAAGTGAATGCAACAAAGTGTCAAAAGGAGCATTGTACCCTTGTAGGGGTCTTTGACTGGGTGCTTTGTAAATAAAGCTATGCCCACGTGTCATATTAAAAAAGTAACTTTGTGATTTGTCAAACATGATTTCGAGGGTATTGTCTTCTATGCGTCGTGCACGGCTTATAAAAGTGAAGTCGTTAAGACGTTTGGCAATGGCTTGGAGTTCGTATAGTTTCATAGATGTGATTATAGCAAAGATTTATAATGAAGATAGGAGGTATAAGTTTAAATCAGATAAAATATGTCCTAATTATCAAACACGGTGTAAATCATGGAGACAAAGAATGACCAAACATAATGCCTTAGAACATTTAGATGCAGCACGTAGATTACATATTAAATGGCTTAATAGAGCCAAGTCAATGGTAGAGGGAAAGAATATGATACGCGACCCTCATCCTTTAGCAAGTAGTGCGTGTCAATTTGGATTATGGTTCAACACTGAAGGTGAAAAGTTGTATAAATTATTGAATATTGAAGGTGATAATATAGTGCGTCTTATTCATGATAAGTTACATGAAAAATATTTAAGTATTTATGAAATTTATTTTGGTTCTGCCGAAGGGGTAGTCTATAATCAAAAAGCAAGATTGTCAAAGAGAGAAGTGGTGCAAGAGGAAGATGAGAAAGCAAGATTATTGATGCAGGATTTGAAAAAACTCTCTTATAGGATGTTAGAAGAGATTATACATCTAGAAAATACTGTAAAAAATTCCAATAGCTTTGATTGATACTTTTTTTGCTATAATTCGCGCAATATATTAATGAATTAAGGACAATACTATGTCACAGACAATTACAGAAAAAATATTCTCAGAACATGCAGGTAAAAACGTACATGCAGGAGAAATTGTAAGAATACCCATAGATATGACGATAGGAAATGACATTACAACCCCTATTTCTATCAAAGCGTTTGAAGAGAGTGGTTCAACCAAACTTGCAAATCCTGATGGTTTTGCTATCGTGATGGATCACTACATCCCAGCAAAAGACATCGCTTCTGCAAATCAGGCAAAAATCTCAAGAGAGTTTGCCTATAAGCATGACCTCAAATACTTTTTTGATGAAAAAGATATGGGTATTGAACATGCTTTGCTTCCAGAAAAAGGGCTTGTTATTCCTGGTGATGTCATCATCGGTGCAGATAGTCACACTTGTACGCATGGGGCACTTGGGGCATTTTCTACAGGTATGGGAAGTACAGATATTTCATTTTCCATCATCACAGGTGGAAACTGGTTTAAAGTACCTGAGACGATTAAGGTAAACCTTGTCGGTAAACCTGGTAATCACATCTATGGTAAAGACATTATCTTGGAGCTTATCCGTATTTTGGGTGTGGATGGTGCGCTTTATAAAGCTATCGAATTTACAGGTGATGGTGTGCAGTATCTTGGTATGGCAGACAGATTTTCTATGTGTAACATGGCGATAGAAGCAGGAGCAAAAAGTGGTATTTTTGCTATCGATGCAGTATCTCAAGCCTATTTGGATGACAGAGAAGAAGCAAATGGTGGCTTAAGAAGCGAGCCTAAACTTCACTACTCAGATGCAGATGCAATCTATTGTCAAGAGATTACTATAGATATGGAAAACCTTTCCCCCGTCATTGCTTATCCATTCTTACCAAGCAATGGTAAATCTGTGGAGCAAGCCGTAAAAGATGATTTGACAATTGATCAGGTTATGATAGGAAGCTGCACCAATGGACGTATAGAAGATCTTAGAATTGCTGCTGAGATTATGAAGGGTAAACGTGTTGCTAAACGTACACGTATGATTATCACTCCTGCAACACAGAAGATACTTCTTCAGGCACAACATGAAGGGTTGTTAGATATCCTCATTGAAGCAGGAGCTGTAGTTTCTAACCCTACTTGTGGTGCTTGTCTAGGTGGGTACATGGGAATACTTGGTGATGGTGAGCGTTGTGTGGCTACAACTAACCGTAACTTCGTAGGACGTATGGGGGCTAGAACCTCAGAGATTTACCTAGCCAACTCAGCAGTAGCAGCTGCTTCAGCCATAGCAGGTAAGATAGTTGATCCTAGAGAGCTATAAATTATGAAGGTCTAATATTCTAGACCTTTTTTCATTGTAATATTTCTTTCTTTAAACCATGTCTCTAATAGTATCTTATTTGTAATAGTCACATATCCAATGTCAGGTATTAAAAATTCATTTATGTGGTTATTGGTTAAATACCCAATATTAGCTATTTGTATATCATCTTGATAAAAACTTATACCAAGTTCTCCACGAGAAGCCACAACTCCAAATTCAATTTTTGGAGCAAGTATTAGACTATTTTTAAAAGATTGAATATCTTTAATATTAGTAGATTCAAAAAGTATTTTGTGATTAATATTTTGTTGGGTAACAATTATTTTAGTGGCTTTATCAATTTGTGCATACAGCTTACTTGGGTTGCTCTTTAGGTAGAAATATAGAGAGGGTAAGATAGTTAAAATTATAAGGATTGCAATAACTGTAAGCAATACTTTAAAAATCTTTTTTATCATTATTAAAACCCACCATTAGGGTCAAACCCAAAATCGGGTGTTCCAAAACTCTGCGTAGCAAAACTTGGGTCACTGTAGCCATGGGTTACAGAGTCTCCTCGTAACATGGTGATGTCCATTTTTGGATCTATGCCTTTAGGACAGACAGCAGTACACGCTCCACATAAGGTACAGTCCCACACACCGTTGGTTTGGATGTTGTCTATGATGGCTTTTGCATTGCCTTCTCTTTTGTCTGTACTGTAACGGTACGCACGTGTCAGTGCAAAAGGCCCTAAAAAGTCAGGGTTGACGGCATAGACAGGGCAGGCAGAGTAGCAGGAGTCGCAGAGTATGCAGTCTGTTTGTGTTTCGGTGAGTTTTTCATCTTTATGGGTGGGTGAAGCTTCTTGAAAAGCATGTAGCCATGCCGTACTTTTCACCAAAGTCTCTTTGGCTTTGTTCTTGTCTACTTTCAGGTCGCGTAGCACAGGGTGGTAGTTAAGTGGTTCTACCACATCACCATCTTTGACTTTATAGGCACAGGCTAACTCTTCTCTACCATTGACTCTTACCGAACACGTACCACAAACAGAAGCACGACAACCAGCAGTAAATGTAAGTGTTGCATCTTGCGTAGCTTTAATGTGGGTAAGGGCATTTAAAAGTGTTGTCTCTTTGTCTTCCAGCGTGTAGGTTTGATGTGTGTTTGTGTCGCTTCGTAATATATTTATTTTCATAAGATAGTTTCGCTTTTTTCATTAATCACACGAATGTGTGCTTGTCGTTGTGAACGCCCTTGAAAGCGGAGCGATTCGAGAGCTACGACGATTTTTTCTAAAGAAGTCTTTGCTCGCGCAAACCGCATTTGCTGACTTTGTTTCGTTTTTTCTAAAAAAATGAAAGGAGAAACAACACCACGGTTTGTATGCGAGGCAAATATGAGAAACAGAGTTAAATTTAATACATAATACATCATCAATCCTTCCACTGCAACACAATATGTTGCTTAAACTTCTCATCATCTTGTACCTCAAAGCCTACCTTGTAGTGTGCACCACGACTTTCATCTCGTGCAAGTGCTGCGGAGATGATAGCAGGAGCTAATAGTAGGGCATTTTGAAACTCTAAATATTCTATGATGTTGGTGTTGTTTTCTCTGTTTTTATCGCTAAGTCCCATCTTCTTTTGCAGTACTTGCATCGCGATGACCTCTTCCATTGCTTTAGTAAGGTTGACATTGTCTCTGACTATGCCTACTTTTTCATAAAAGAGTTTGCCTAAGCTTTCTCTTTTTTCGTAGAAGTTGAGAGAGTTCTCTTTTTGATAAATGGCTTCTATCTCTTTTTTGTCTTGTTGAAGTTGTTTGTCATCTGCTTTTTTATTGGAAGCATAGACGGCATGTTTGTAGGCATTTTCTCCTGCAAACTTTCCAAAGGCGGTAATCTCAAGTAGAGAGTTTCCTCCAAGGCGGTTGGCACCATGGACTTTGGCATTAGAGCATTCACCTACAGCAAAGCAACCTTTAATGCCTGTGACTTCGAGTGCATAGTCCACATCTATCCCACCCATGCTGTAGTGTGCCACAGGTTTAATGGGGATGAGCTCTTTGGCTGGGTATACATGTTCATGGAGTTTACAGAGGGCTACTTCTTGAGGCAGAAGTTCCATGAGTTTCTCTTCCCCTAAGTGACGTACATCTAAAAAAACCTCTTGGTTGTTTTGAAACTGTTCAAAGATAG
>JALUYL010000089.1 GCA_027012955.1 Sulfurovum sp. | reverse complement strand
TTGCAAACCTATGGCATCAAGTGACTCTTCATCTACATCAAAATGTATCTGTGCATGTGAAATGTCACAGTATTTTGAAACCGTATCTATCGTCTCTACACCTTCATTGACAAAAAGCCCTACACGTTCTACAAAAGGAGGAAGTTTGTCAATAATACGTTTTGCAGCTGCTGGGGTAATATAACGAGGTGACTTGTTATAAAATACAAAGCCCAAAGCATCTGCTCCACACTCTACAGCATGTAAAGCATCTTTTAGATTAGTGATTCCACAAATTTTTATACGCATCATCTTCCCTTTATTTTAATGCGGATATAGCTGCAGCTACACCCTCTGGATGTTTATACACAAATGAACCTGCTACCACAACATTTACGCCTGCAGCTTCAAGTTCTTTTACATTCTCATCGTTTACGCCACCATCTACTTCTATAAGACACTTAGGATTGCGTTTTTCAATGAGTGCTTTAAGGCGCTGGGCACGTTCTACAACATTTGAGATAAACTTTTGTCCACCAAAACCTGGATTTACGGACATGAGTAATACCATATCAACATCTGCAAGTAAAAACTCTATGGCTTCTGGTGGTGTATGTGGGTTGAGTGTAATTGCAGGGCGAATACCTAAAGCACGTATCTTCTGTATCAGTCTATGTGGATGTTTTTCTTCTTCAATATGAAAAGAGATAAACCCCGGCTTTAACGGAGCAAACAAATCCACAAAAAAACTGTTGTTTTCTACCATAAGATGGATGTCTAAAGGTTTTGTCGCTACCTTAGCCACCGCTTCTACTACCACAGGTCCAATGGTAAGATTGGGTACAAAATGCCCATCCATCACATCAACATGTACTAAATCACAGCCACCCTCACAAATGGCTTTAACATCTTCTGCCAACTTCCCAAAATCAGCAGATAAAATACTTGGAGCTACTAACATCATTTTCCTATGATTAAAAATTTTAATAATTATAGCACACAGCACCTATAAATCATACAAATACAGTACGAAGCTCTTTTAAGCAAATTTTATGAAACTTTTGTCTATAATCCCACAAAATATTCACCGTTTTATATAGCGGTATACTCAAGAAGGACATATTATGGCAAGAAGATGTGACATCACTGGCAAAGGGCCACTTACAGGAAACAACGTTTCTCACGCAAATAACAAAACAAAAAGAAGACAACTTCCAAACTTAAGATCTGTAAAGATTACTTTAGAAGATGGAACAACAAAAAGAGTAAGAGTAGCAGCATCTACACTTAGAACTATGAAGAAAAAAGCGGCACTTGCTGCAGCAGCTGTTTAAGCCTCATTGCTTAGACCTTTAAGATAAGAGAGGCTATACTCTCTTATCATGATTTTTATCCAAAAATTTAAAAAGTTTCTCGGTTGGAGAAGCGCACCCAAACCCCACATCACCCTAAATGACGAATACTATGGACATTTAGCACCCTTTAGACTTCCACTTATACTTACTGTACTTGTTATGCTTATCGGTACCATGGGTTACATGATTATTGATCACTTCCCATTAATGGATGCTATCTACCAAACAGGTATTACTTTCACGACTGTAGGATTTGGAGAGATACAACCCATCTCTGATATGGGGCGTATTTTTACGATTACACTTATTATCTTTGGATTTGTTGTTTTTTCTATTGCTGTGGGTATTATCGCAGAAGTGGTAAAAAAGGGTGAATTTCAAAAAACTGCCAAGGAGCGTAAAATGCTTTACGAAATAGCGAGACTTAAACACCATTTTGTGGTCTGTTACCATAATGAATTTACCATCCAAGTCACCAAACAACTCCGTGCAAACCACATCCCTTTTGTGGTTGTTGATCCACGTGAAGATATGGAAGAGGTAGCCAAAAAGTACCACTATCCTTACTTTGTGACTGCAGAGCCACATACGGAAGCAGGTATACTCAAATCTCATCTCTCTTCAGCCAAAGGGGTCATCACCCTTGCAGACAATGTAGCAGACAACATCGCCACCATAGCCTCTGCACGTTTGTATGAAAAAGAGATAGGACGCATAAGAAAGTACCTCATCATTGCCAATGCCAAAAGCAATGAAGATGACCAAAAACTTCTCAAACTTGGTGCTAACAAAGTAGTCACCGCAACAAAACTCATGGCACAACGTATTAACGCTATGGCTGCGCGTCCTGATATGGAAAATTTACTCCAAGAGTTCCTCTATAAAAAAGATACCCCACTCGATATGGAAGAGGCCAAAGTCTCCAAAACATCATGGCTGGCACTCAAGAAGATAAAAGCCGCACGTTTTCGAGACATCGCGAATGTCACCATTATCGGTATTCGTCAAAAAGATGGTAAATTTATCCCTATGCCTAGAGGAGATACGATTATCATGCCAGAATCAAAACTCCTACTCATCGGTACAGGTGACGGGATACGAAAAGCAAAAAAAATAGTACGCAAAAAAGTAAAACCTGAGGAATTAAAATATGTTTAAAATTGTTGAATTAGAAAATGGTCTTGAAAATGTAGAAGGATTTTACTGTGGTGCTACCAATGTAGGGATGCGTCCAGATAAAGTGCAAGGCGATGTAGCATTTATTCGTTCAAATGTACCTTGTGACATTTCTTCAGTGTTTACCTCAAACACCTTTCAAGCAGCACCCATTAAACATTTTCAGAAATATCCTAAAGATTTTAAAACAGATTTTGTACTTATCAATGCTAAAAATGCCAATGCTATGACAGGTGAAAAAGGTGTGGAAGATATTGACTTTATTATGTCTACTCTCTCTAAAAAACAAGATGTACTTAATCCTGTGATGAGTTCCACAGGTGTCATAGGTTACCGTCTACCACTGGAAAAAGTCACTTCTGCTTTTGATACGTTAGACTTTAACAGTAAAAATTCTGATGATGCCGCACGTGCCATTATGACAACAGACTCTTTCAAAAAAGAGTTAGCTTATAAAGTAGAACTTGAAGATGGCACTTCTTTTAACATCGCAGCCATCTGTAAAGGTGCGGGAATGATAAACCCTGCCATGGCTACGATGCTCTGTTTTGTCATTACCGATGCAGATATACCTAAAACAGATATGGATGCCCTACTCTTAGGCGCGACAGAACAATCTTTTAACCGTATCTCTGTCGATGGTGACACCTCTACCAACGATACCGTGATGTTACTTGCCAACAAAAAAAGTAATAGTTATAACAAAGAAGCTTTTGCCTCAGCACTCAATAAAATCATGTTTGAACTTGCAATGATGATATTACGTGATGGAGAAGGCGCGAATAAACTCGTGAGCTTTGAAGTCAAAGGTGCCAAAACACTTGAAGAGGCACGAAAAGCTTCTATGGCTCTGAGTAATTCCCTGCTTGTTAAAACTGCACTTTTTGGAGAAGACCCAAACTGGGGTCGTATCGCTTCTACCATTGGTGCTTCGGGCATAGCCTGTGATGATGAAACACTTACCATTCACTATGATGACCTGCTCATCTACTCTAATGAATTTAGAGAGTTAGACAAAGCACGTGAAGACCAAGCCTACACGATTATGAAACAAGATGCTTTTAAAGTCACCTGTGACATCGGCTTAAGCGATAGCTCTTATACTTCTTATGGTTGTGACCTAAGTTATGAATATGTAAAAATCAATGCAGAGTACAGAACTTAACAAATATCAATGTTTTAATAGTGTAAAAGTGTTATACTTACCTCATTAAATACTAAGGAATAACGATGTTACACGAATATAAAAATGAAATTCACGAACTAAAACAAAGCAATGCACACTTTGAAAAAATCTTTGAAAAGCACAATGCACTTGACAATCAAATAGAGCATGCAGAAGCAGGAGATACACCTCTGACCGATGTGGAACTTGAAACTCTCAAAAAAGAGAAACTTCTTTTAAAAGATGAAGCATACAAAATGATTATGGATTATAGAAAAGCAAACGCATAATTAGCATTGTATTAATAATCTTTCCCTATAATAAAGACCACCTCTAACAATAGGTGGTCTAAATAAACATTATAGGGAACACTATGAAACACCTTTCACTTACGACACTCGCACTTCTTACTTCATTGACTTTTGCTACTGCTACAGAAACAACACCTGCCACTAAAATAGATATGCATGGAGGCAAAGAAGTTAAGATACCTTCAGCTATACCTACACACAAAGCACCTATTTTTTATGCTGAAGTACTGGAGATAAAGCCTGCAATGGGCTACAAATACCTCAAAGTACAAGAACAAGGAAAACAAACATGGGTTGCCATCGCCAATGCGCCTGTAAAAGTTGGAGATCGAATCGGGTTTGATAAAAAAACCCTAATGAAAGACTTTAAGAGTAAGTCACTCGGTCAAAAGTTTAAAGAAATTTACTTTGCTTCAGACGTCTACCTACCACAAAAACCTAAGGGACCAAAAAGCATGAAAGATATGTTAGGTCTTGGTAAAAAAGACCCACATGCAGGCATGGGTATGGGCATGTCTCCTGAACCAAAAGATGAGAAACCAGCCAAACCTTTCGTAAAAAAAGACAGCTACACAGTAGAAGAAATACACATGTGGAGAAAAAGTCTCAAAGGACAAACTGTCACACTTACAGGTTCTGTCTTTAAAGTCTCACATGGCATCATGAAGCGCGACTGGGTACATGTAGGTGATGGTACAGGAAACGAGAAAAAACTTACCGATGACCTTGTCTTTACAGCACCAACTTCTACAGTCAAAGCTGGAGACAAGATAGTAGCAAAAGGTACAGTAGCCGTAGACAAAGACTTTGGATACGGATACTTTTACCCTGTTATCATCGAAAAATCTACCTTTGAAGTAAAATAGTGGCAAGTTTCGATACCATCGAGGGCATCCCTCCTGCCCTTTTAGACACGCTAAGTACACTCTCGTTTACTACGATGAGTGAGATACAAGAAAAAGCCATCAACCCCATACTAGAAGGGTCAGATATTTTGGCACAGTCCAAAACAGGCTCAGGAAAAACCTTAGCCTTTGGACTTCCTTGTGTCATGAATACAAATACAAACAACTATAAACCCCAAACTATCATTATCACCCCCACACGTGAATTGGCTGACCAGATAGCTGTGGAGCTTCGACGTGTGGCAGCCTATAAACCAAATCTTAAAATGCTGACACTCTATGGTGGAGTACCTTTACGTGCCCAAGCAGATTCACTTGCTAAAGGTGCGCATATACTCATAGGTACTCCAGGGCGTATACAAGACCACCTAGCAAAAGAGACTTTGACACTAGAGAGCATCAAAACACTTGTGCTAGATGAAGCAGACAGAATGCTTGATATGGGATTCTATGATGAGATAGTGAAGATTGGTTCAAACATGCCAAGAGGGAAACAAACCCTACTTTTTTCTGCTACGTTTCCTGAAAACATAGAAAAACTTGCAAAAGCCCTACTCAATCAACCACTCACCATCAAAGTAGACACCGTCATCGAAGAAAACAAAATCAATGAACTTGTCTACGAAACAGAGGATAAACTTCGCGCACTCAGCGCACTTATACAGTCTTACAAACCAGAGTCGTTACTTATATTTTGTAACACAAAAGTGCAAGTCATTTCACTCACAGATACACTCTCTGGACGTGGGCACTCGGTGATAGACATACACGGTGACCTAGACCAGCGTGACAGAAACGAATCACTCATCGCTTTTTCCAATGGCTCTAAACGTATCATGGTTGCTACAGATGTTGCTTCACGTGGATTAGACATCAAAGACATCGAACTGGTCATTAACTATGACCTACCCTTTGAAGCAGAAGTCTATACGCACCGTATTGGGCGTACAGGACGCGCCGATGCCACAGGCACAGCAATCTCCCTCTTTACTCCTAAAGACAGTGAAAAATGCGCTTACGTTTTAGACAAAGCAAAAAAAGCAACACTCAAAGACTTACGTGTAGACGCCAAGTTCAAAATGGTCTCTGAGTATGATACTTTATGTCTCAACGGTGGTAAAAAAACCAAACTACGCGCAGGTGACATCATAGGTACATTCTGTAAAGAGATAGGCATAGAAAACAGTATGATAGGCAAAATAAACATCACCGATACCAAGTCTTACATCGCATTGCATCATACTGTGGCAGATAAAGTCTTTAAGGCTTTGAAGAAAGTGAAGATTAAGAAAAAGAAGTATGTGGCATGGATACTATAGGACACCTTTAATCCATAGCCAATAAAATATCTGTTGAAACTTCCATATTCTTTTTATCTTGATGAAGGATAATAATATACCCATCTTCTGTTCTAATCCTATTTCTATAGTCCCTCTTTTTATCAACTAAAAGCACCTTGTATCTCTCTTTTAGTTTTTGGATAAGAGAAGGATTTGTGGTTTTTGATGTGAGGATGGTTAGGTTGTAGTGGGGCATTTTATTTTCTCCTTTTTATCTCTTTGATAAATTCTAAAATGAGTATACAAATAAGTACAAGAAATAGTAAAAAAATAATTCCAAATCCAAGCATTATTTTATTCTCCATATTGAAAACAAAACCACACCAATAAAATCTATAATGCTCCCTTTTTTTAAGACCAGTAAAACAACTTTTCTTATTCCGCCTCTTACGATACCGATTGTAACAGTTTTCCTCCTCGAAAGTCTAAATTATTGATATCCCCAATAACGAAATAGAAAAATAAGCCACCAAGAGGAAGTACCGTATAATAGGATAAAAGAAGAACGAAAGAGTCACTTTCTGTTATCACCCATTAGGTGACACTTTCGTCCAAGGATAAAAGT
>JALUYL010000088.1 GCA_027012955.1 Sulfurovum sp. | reverse complement strand
GTTCTTGTAGTGTTGTTTTTTTTTGGTAGATAATTATAACATTTATGAGGGTTTAAGGGCTTTTTTGAAATTCAATTTAGCTTAAATTGTGGGTTGTCTTTGGGAATCTGCAAGTGGCTCTATAATAAAATAATAAATTTATCTAGGAGGTACACAGATGACAAAAAGTGAGATAGTGCAAACACTTAGTAAAGAAAAAGCGTATCTCCAACAAACATATGATGTTGAGAAGATAGGGCTTTTTGGAAGTTATGCTAAAGATATGGCTACAGATGAGAGTGATATAGACATTTATGTGGAGTTTAAGCATAAAACATTTAGAAACATAGCAGGGTTATGGGTCTACTTGGAAAATCTTTACAATAAAAAAATAGACCTACTACATAAACATAAACAAGCCAATGGTGCCATTTTTGACCAGATACAAAAAGAGGTGATTTATGGATAAATCTTCTACTTTGGAACTTTTAGAGTTTATACTTGATGAATTAGAACCCCAAACTCGTTCCTCCAGTCCTCTGGTGGAATGCATAGGTAAAATGTGTAACTGTTCCACCTCAGGAGAGGAGGAACAAGGATTTTTAAAAGGTACTTTATGAAACATATCATACTAACTCTCATCCTGCTTACCACCATCCACGCCCAAGAAGTCATCAACGGTCACATTCTGCCTCCTGAGCCAGACCCTGCGGTGAACAATGCTACGCTTCTTGGGGTGGATGTTAATGATAATGGGGTTCGGGATGATGTGGAGCGGTGGATTTATAAGACGTATAAGGATAAGCATCCGATACATATAGATATTGCTATGCAGGGTGCTAAAACAAAACAAATAATGCTAAAAGACCCAACAAAGGCTAAAAAAATTCATAATATTATGGTGGCACCAATTCTTTGTGAAAGTTATTATAAAGTATGTATCGATACTCCAATTATTAAAAAGGGTAAAAGAATAAATAGTAAATCTTTTAGAAAAATAATCTTCAATACTAAAGAACGAATGGATGCATATTTACAATATGATGATTTATTAAGCGGTGATAGCTATAGAGTGCCATGGTGTAGTGAAAGAAAACAATTATGCGACTTTAACACAAGTAAATACGACCAAAAATAAACTACTAAATATAAATCCACACCCAATCCACACACAAAGTTCTATACTATCCTTATAAAGGATATGTGATGAAGACAAAATCAAAAAATATTCAAAAAGAACGTATCGCCATTGTGACGGCACTACGCACTCCTATGGCTAAAGCAGGTGGGAAGTTTGCGCGTATGCAGGCAGATGAGCTTGGCGCTACTTTGTTTCGGGAGCTTATGCTTCGTTCTCCTGTGGGAGTTGATGAGGTAGATGAGGTCATCATCGGTAATGTGGCACAGCCTACACATGCGGCGAACATCGCTAGGGTCATCGCGCTTCGTGCTGGATTTCCTGAAGAGACACCTGCCATGACTGTACACCGTAACTGTGCTTCTGGTATGGAGTCGCTTACGACTGCGGCTGCGCGTATTTACGCGGGTGAGGGGAGCATTTATGTTTGTGGTGGGGTGGAGTCTATGTCTAATATACCGCTTATCTACAATGAAAAGATGGTAGGTCTCTTCTCTAAACTCTCACGCTCTAAGAGTGCCTTAGACAAAGTATGCACACTCTTAGGCTTTCGACCAAGTTTTCTCAAACCCATCGTAGGGCTTATGTCTGGGCTTACTGACCCCGTGAGTGGATTGCTCATGGGTAGTACAGCTGAGGTTCTGGCACAGGACTTTGGCATAAGCAGAGAGGAGCAAGATGCATTTTCTCTTGCCTCTCATCAAAAAGCTGCCAAGGCAAAAGCCTCTGGACGTTTTGCCAAAGAGATGATGCCTGTAGTGTATGATGAACATACAGGTAAATATCTAGACTTTGATGACGGCATACGTGAGAGCCAAACCATAGAAAAACTCGCACGCTTACGACCATTTTTTGACCGTAAAAACGGTACAGTCACAGCTGGTAACTCTTCTCAGATTACAGACTCTGCAGCAGGTATGGTGGTGATGGCTGAAAGTGAAGCAAAAAAGCGAGGTCTAACACCACTGGGTTACCTACGTGAATACACCTATGCAGGGCTTGACCCTAAACGTATGGGGCTTGGACCTGTTTTTGCGACACATAAGCTCTTTGCCAAAACGGGGCTAAGTATGGATGACATAGAAATTATGGAAATCAACGAAGCCTTTGCCGCACAGGTCATAGGCTGTGAACGTGCCTTTGCCTCTAGCGAATTTGCCAAAGCACATTGGGGTGAAGACAAAGCGCTAGGCGCCATAGACCCTGACATACTCAATGTCAATGGAGGAGCCGTAGCCCTTGGTCATCCCGTGGGCATGACAGGTGCAAGGCTAGTGCTGACGGTACTACATGAGCTACGTGAGCGTGGACAGCAGACTGGGTTGGCTACATTGTGTATTGGCGGTGGACAAGGTGTTGCACTACTACTGGAGGTGGAATGATGAAATATTTTAATTTAACAACAGACGATAGAGGTATCACTACTTTAACTTTCGATACCCCAAAAAGCAGTGTAAATGTCTTGTGCTTTGATGCACTTTATGAACTACGAGAACATATAGAAGCGTTAGAGACAAATGGCGATGTAAAAGCACTTTTTATAGAGAGTGCCAAAAAAGACATCTTCATCGCAGGGGCAGACATCAACGAGATAAAAGCCTTCAAAGATGAAGCAGAGATAGTCTCCAAACTCACCGAGGGTCAAGAGATATTTAACAGACTTGAAAATCTACCATTTCCTACCGTCGCAATGATAGACGGTGCATGTTTGGGTGGTGGCTTGGAGCTTGCTATGTCTTGTACTTACCGTATCGCTACGAACGAAGCGCATACCAGACTGGGGCTTGTGGAAGTGAGTTTAGGTATCATTCCTGGGCTTGGAGGTACACAGAGACTACCGATGCTTGTGGGCTTTACTAAAGCTATAGAACTCATCACCGCATCTAAACGACTCAAAGGTGACAAGGCTCTTAAACTTGGGCTTGTAGATGCTTCGGTACCTGCTGGATATTTGGGCTTCAAAAAAGAGGAGTATATTAAAGAGATACTTGCAGGCACACTTGAAGCTAAAGTGCTATCTAAACGAAAAGGCATCAAGTGGTATGAGATGTTAGCACCTGTGAAGACGCTCATAGCTACTATGGCAAAAAAAGCAGTCAACAAAAAAACAGGTGGACACTACCCCGCACCACTAAGAGCGATAGATGTACTTGAAGAGACACTCACTATGTCACTGGAAGATGGGCTAAAAGTAGAGCTTGAAATCTTTGCGCCATTGGCTACATCAGACATAAGTAAAAACCTCATAGAGCTCTTTTTTACCTCTGAGAGACTTAAAAAAGAGCACTTCTCAAATGCCAAACCTAAGAACATAACACGTTCTGCTGTCATTGGTGTAGGTACGATGGGGTCAGGCATCGCTTGGGCATTGGCACATAAAGACATACCTGTAAGACTCGGAGCACGTAAGATGCCTAGCATCGCCAAAGCCATGACAAAGATGATGAAAAGTTTTGAGAGCATCAAAAGGCGTGGACGTTTGACGGATCGTGAGATAGGGCTTAAAATGGACAGGGTGACACACACCACTGATATGTCTGGTTTAGGTGGTGTGGACATCGTCATAGAAGCCGTCAGTGAAGACCCAAAAGTCAAACAAAAAGTCTTTTCAGATTTGGAGGCTAGGGTAGGTGAGAAGTGTGTTATCGCTACCAATACCTCTTCTCTAAACATAAGTACCCTCACTAAAATTGCACGTCATCCAGAGCGTTTTGTGGGTATGCACTTTTTTAACCCTGTACAGGTGATGCCACTTGTGGAGATCATCGCAGGGGAGGAGACGAGTGATGAGACGGTGGCTACGGTGGTGAGTCTCGCTAAAAGACTGGGTAAAACGCCTATAAAAGTGAGTGAATGTGCAGGTTTCTTGGTAAACCGTACACTCTTGCCATACCTTAACGAAGCTGCCAAGATGTTTGAAGAGGGAGAAGATATAGAGCGCATAGACAAACTCCTTACCCACTTTGGTATGCCGATGGGGCCTTTTACTCTTGCAGATGAAGTGGGCATAGACATAGGCGACAAAGTCTCCACCATCTTACACGATGCCTATGGCTCACGTATGACACCATCATCTGTACTTGAACGTATGTTAGAGAAAGGTTGGTTGGGTAAAAAAACAGGCACAGGTTTTTACACACACAAAGGTAAAAATAAAAGCTACAACAGCGAAATAACAGTCCTACAGTACGGACACAAAACCCTAGAAGATGACACGATCTTAGACAGAGCCGTACTCATCATGGTCAACGAAGCTGCCAAATGTTTAGAAGAGGGTGTGGTAGATAACGCTCAGTACCTAGACATGGCAATGGTTATGGGCACAGGATTCCCTGCCTTTAGAGGTGGGTTGTTACGGTATGCGGACAGTGAAGGTTTAGAGAGTGTAGTGGCTAGACTTAAAGGACTTGAAGAACAGTATGGTGAGCGTTTTGCTCCTGCTAGCTCTTTGGTTGAGATGGCAAAGAATAAGCAAAAGTTTTACGATGAACCGTAGGGTGCGTTTTCCAACGCACCACATAGGGAAACATGCACATAGTCACATTCTCGCCGTAAGGCTTAAATAATAAATATTATAAGCCATATTTATTATGTCTAAGATTTTTTTGATATACTTTAGCTAATAATCAATATAAGGAAAGAGATGAAAAAAATAATATTAAGTTTACTAGTCATGGTTAGTTCCCTGTTTGCGTTAAATGGTGAATCTGTTTATACGAAACATTGTGCCTCATGCCATAAAATGCAAAAGCCAAAAAGTGGTTTGCTGGCACCACCTATGCCAAGTGTTTCTAAACGCTTACAACGAGATATAAAATCAAAAGAGAACTTTATAACGTTTGTAAAAGACTATATCCAAAATCCATCGCAAGAGAAGGGTCACTGTAGTCCTAAAGCATTTAATAACCTTGGTACTATGCCTCCGGTGGGAAAATCTTTAACGAAAGAAGAACGTGATGCTGTTGCTTTATGGCTATATGAAAACTTTAAACATCCAGAAAAAATAAAAAGCTGTGACATAAATCACTAAACCACACTCCACATCCAAATTGTGAGAGCTTTTATGATAAACCGTAGGGTGCGTTTGCCAACGCACCACATAGGGAAACATGCACATAGTCACATTCTCGCCGTAAGGCTTAAATAAATTATTGAATAATTTTATAATTTTTTAAAGGTTATTGGTGTAAAATGTTGGAAAGGGTACACAGAAATGATAGGAACTCGTAATTCCTATCATCTTGTGAGACTATTTGGTCTTAGTCTGTGTTTCTTTCGCTTTCTTACATTCTTTAAATTTCAACCACATTACTATGATTTTCATTATCGAGACTATAAGTGCGAGTACTGCACCCCAAGGGCATTTCCTACGGGCAAAACAATGTTTCCATAACGTACCCTTTCATCTGAGATAACCCTGCCTATGCCTGAAGCATCATATCTGTCAAGCCCACCCACTCAATGAAAAGAAAAACACTACCCCGTTACCGAAAAGGGTACGAGTGGATTATAGCTTGGTTTTTTCTAATGTCTTAAAAATATGTGCCCAACGGAAATGCCCTTGGGGTACAAATTGTCATATTTTTATTTTATCCTTGTTACTCTCGTTCCCCTCGCTCCTGCGTGGGAATGCGTATGGAACTTTGTTTTCTATTTTGAGTTTATTTTTTCTTTAGATTGGAGTATGTATTCCCACCGAGGACGGATGGGAACAAGAAAAATATATCGCGAATTTTTATATTGTTAATCATTATTCTAAGTCAATCGGTAGTAAGTCAAATTGATATAAGTCTGATTGAAAAATTTTAGGACTTGATTGAAACAGCTTTTTAATCTCAGCTTCATTATTATTATATGCATCTTTTGTTAACCTTGGGTCCAAGCAAATATCATCTATTAAGTTACTTTTGTCAATTTGTATTTTGTATAAACCATTGAGTTCTTTACGTTTTTTCTCATCATTTTCATTTACTAAAATCCTTACTTCATTTTCATGTTCAAATGCTTCTCTTTTAATACATAATAATTTTGCAAATCCATCATTCTGACCACCCATAGCAATATTCAAAAAACTATTTTGATTCATGAATTCATTTAATTGTTCTTTAGTCCCATAGTTAACTTTTCCTATAAAATATTTTAATGAAGCAAACTTATCATATTTATTGTAAATTGTATTGAATAGTTTTCTCACCGTGGTTGATACTCTAACCCCATTTTTATCTGGGCTATATATTCTCCACATTGCATCAGTATCTTCATTTGTTGTCCAACATTGACCATACCACATTTGTCTTAGATTAGAAAAATCTACAATATTTCCTGTGGTATCAATAGCATTAGCTTTTAAGAAAAAATTTTCAAAAGGGTCATCCCACATTTCAGGATTCACTAAAACTAATTCGTTTGATGTTATTAATTCTTTAAATCTATCAAATGTAAAAATTCTATATATTTTCGTATCTAAATCCAAATCATTTAAAACATTATCTTCTATTTTATGCAACATTTATTCTCCTGTATTTTGTTATGAATATACGTAAAATCCATAAAAAACTATTAACTGTAGAGCCACTTGCAGATTCCCAAAGACAACCCACAATTTAAGCTAAATTGAATTTCAAAAAAGCCCTTAAACCCTCATAAATGTTATAATTATCTACCAAAAAAAAACAACACTACAAGAACAAACA
>JALUYL010000087.1 GCA_027012955.1 Sulfurovum sp. | reverse complement strand
TATAGATAATTAGCAAATTAGAGGTAGAATATCAGAGATTTTACCTTGTAATGATTTTTTTAAGCTCAAAAATTACTATGAGGAAAAATTAGTCACTTGGGTGGGTTTGAATTTGCAAGTGGCTCAAATATGTAAAAATGTCAATGCGTAAAATATTTTGCCTATGAGATGGATAAAGAACGACAAGCTATTAAATTTAATGAATCTCCTAGTAAATATTTATCTTTACAATTAAATTATTTTATTTCTGATTTTGGACAAAGTTTTATGAGACCTCTTTTTCTAATATTATATTTTCTTTGTCTCCAAGCTTTAGTCTTTTGCTTAATAGATAGTTGGAAATTTGATAATGGCTTAATCAGAGATTTTTGGATTGGATTAAATCATACTATTCATAACTTTATGCCATTGAAAAAATTTTTGGTTGAGGGTCAAGAATTTGTTAGTTTATTCTTTTTAATTATCTATTCTATTTTGATTTATAATCTAGTAATTGCTGTTAAACGAATTACAAAGAGATAAATATGAGTAAAAGGGTCAAGTGATGCTAATCCAATCTGTCCTCTTCCCCTCGTTCTCATGTTGTACGTGAGGATACATACTCCAAGTTAAAGAACAAACAAAGTTCACATCCACATCAAACTCTCATATGAGTTATTTCATTGTTATTTTTAAACCAACGCTCCAAAAAACACTCTCTTTCACATACCTCTGCACCTAATGCCTTCTTGTATGGTATGTTGTGACCTAAGCTCCATAATGTAAAACCATTTTCTTTGAGGTATTTACCTAGTAGTACCAGTTGAGCCGTACCGTAGTTGTTATACACTTTATCTTTTTTGCTAAATCCACTGAGACTCCCCCTCGTTCTAGGTTACAAACTGTACAAGAACTCATGGAAGTGGAGAAAGTCCAAGGGGCATGTGATACTAATACAACACTAAAATGAAATCTTCCGTGAAATTTCAATATCATGTTTTATTAATGAATTAACAATAGCATTGAGTGAAAGCTCACTCCCTGTTTCTTTTAGCTTTTTCATTAAAACAGCTCGAATATTTGCATCTAAATAGACTGGTATTTCTAATTCTTCAATAGGTCTATAAAATCTACCTTGTTCGGCATTTGTAAAGTCATATTCTTCTTTCATTTTTGACACCTTTCTTTGTAGAATTTTTCTTCTTTTTTTGTTGCTCTTCTGGCTGAAATAATTCTAACAAACTCTTTGCCATCATTATCTCTAAACATATGTGCTACTAACAAAATGGTTTCATTAAGTGACTTACCTAAAAGTACCCATCGTTCTTCATCATCTGAATGTGCTTCATCATATCTATTCAAAGCAAAAGGGTCTGAAAAGACATAGGATGCTTGCTCAAACGTCACATCATGTTTTTTGATATTAATATTCTCTTTTTTTCTATCCCATTCAAATTTCATATTTTATTGTACCTAATTATATTAAATATCCAAAGTAACAATTTATATATAAACTAATCAGCTATAATCCAAAAAACATTCCAAGGAAAGCATCTCATGTCTGAACAAACCGATACACCACAAGATAACACAGATAAAGAAAAAATATATTATGACCAAAGATCTGTGGCATTACGAACCACTCAGAGTATCTATTTTGTGAAAGAACATGACAAGGTCGCTATGCTTGAGCTACTTCTCAATGATTACAAAGAAACACAAGTAATCATAGTCGTGAAAAGTAAAAAGAGTGCAGATGCTATCAGTGCCCTTTTAACCGCTAAAGAGTTCAAGGCTACAGCCGTGCATGGGAATCATAGAGAAACACAGCAACAAGAAGCTGCAAGCAAATTTAATAATGGTACGCTCAATGTCATCATCACTACCGATATGATTTTAAAAACACTCACCTTGGAAAACATCAAACTTGTTGTTTCTTATGATTTACCAGATGCTCCACAAGAGTATTATAATCGTTTGGCAACGATGAAAGAACTTGGTGTGGGGATGGCTTTAGTAAGTCCTGAAGATGAGCACAACCTTGATGAGATAGAATACAATATGAAAAAAGAGATAGAAGAAAAAACCGTAGAAGGTTTTGTCGCAACTTCAATGCCCACACATACAAACAAGCCAAAAAAAGACAGAACTAAAAAACCTAGACATCGTAAAAAGAAAGTTACAAAAGATGAGGATGCATAAAGATATGAAAAAGTAAATATACTTTTTTTAGATATATCTCATCATTGCTTGGCTATGATAACCAAAATTCAATTCACTATAAAGAATATATCATGCAAAACTGGTACGAAGAGACCCGAAAAAAAACCGACCATATCTTTCATGCGATTATTAAGCACGACTTTGTTGTAGACATGATGCAAGCCACTTTAGATAAAGATATCTTTGGCTTCTATGTGAACCAAGACTCACTCTACTTGTCTGAGTACAAAAAGTCTTTAGTCACCGTAGGAACCAAGTGTCACAGACCTGAAGAGACACAATTTTTCTATGAATCAGCTACAGGTATCATACATGTGGAAGATGCACTGCACAAAGAGTTTTTAGAAGACAAATACCGTTCTTCTACACCCTCACCTACCTGTGAACTCTACAACTCTTACTTGGCACGTATCGTAAACCATGCTTCTGTCGAAGTAGGTATCGCTGCCGTGTTGCCATGTTTTACCATCTACAAAGAGGTAGGAGACTATATCTTAGCCAATCAAAAGAAAGACAGATCCAACCCCTACCAATCATGGATAGACACCTATGCCAGTGAAGAGTTTGCAACAGCTGTTGAACAGGTTGTCACTATAGCAAACCGTTATGCGCTCACTGCATCACCAGAGAACTTGGCAAAGATGGAAGAAGTTTTCATCAAAACTTCACAGTTAGAGTGGATGTTCTGGGACTCAGCCTACAAACAGGAGGCATGGAAGATATGAGTACCTCTTACCACACCGTCCTTACTATAGCAGGCTCAGACTCCAGTGGGGGTGCGGGTATACAAGCAGACATTAAAAGCATCTCAGCCAATGGTGGCTATGCTGCCTCTGTCATCACTGCAACTACTGCGCAAAATACCCAAGGGGTCACAGACATCCATGCCATCCCTGTACCTCACCTCATAGCCCAAATGGAAGCAGTGCTTAGTGACATAGACTTTGATGCCATAAAGATAGGTATGCTCCACTCTAGCGAAGTGATAGAAGCGGTGCAAAGCACCTTGGCAAAGCACCCCAGTAAACACATCGTCCTTGACCCTGTGATGATAGCTACTTCAGGAGACACACTCATCACCGATGATGCAGTAGAGAGCCTTAAAGCTTTTTTACCCAAAGTCACACTCATCACCCCTAACATCCCTGAAGCAGAGTTACTTGTGGGGCATAGTATAGATACCTCAAATATGGAATCTTCTGCCAAAGAACTAGCCCTGATGTACCAAACCTCTGTCCTGCTAAAAGGTGGACACCTTGACTTTACAGAGACTATGACCGATGTGCTCTATAACCATGAGAGCAAAGAGACCAACATCATACACAACAAAGCGATAGACACTATCAACACCCATGGTACAGGTTGTAGCCTCTCATCAAGCATCGCTACCTATCTTGCACGTGGTGAGAGCTTGGAGAGTGCCGTGGTAAACGGTTGTGACTATCTCAATAAGGCTATAGATGCTGGAAAAGACAAAATCTTAGGCAAAGGGCATGGGCCGGTGAACCATTTTAGGCTATAATGGCTAAAATCCATCACTAAGTGACCTTTTATGCCTTTTTCCAAATTACAACTCTCCACTAGCTTACAAGAACTTTTAGAGAAAAACAACTACACCAACCCCACACCCATCCAAAAAAAGGTCATCCCTCTTGTCTTAGCAAAAAAAGACATCATGGCTCAGGCACAAACAGGCTCTGGAAAGACGGCTGCTTTTGTGTTACCCATAGTAGAACTTCTTTCTCAAACACATACTGAGGGAAAACGTAAAGTAAAAGTTTTAGTACTCACACCTACACGTGAACTCACCCAACAAGTGGCTGAGAGCTTTAAAACCTTTGGTCAATCACTCAAAGTTGTCTCTGTCATAGGTGGAGAAGGCATAGGCGATCAAATTTATGCCATCCAAAAAGGCTGTGATGTTGTGGTAGCTACTTCTGGGCGTTTTTTAGATGTGCTTAGTAAAAGACAGATGAGCCTTAAAAATCTGGAGTTTTTAGTACTAGACGAAGCAGACAAGATGCTAAACCTCGGCTTTGCAGAAGAGTTAGATGCTATCTTAGAAGCCATACCTACCACGCGTCAAAACCTACTCTTCTCTGCAACCTACCCTGAGAAGATGTTAGAGATAGCCTCTAAGGTAACACAAGTAGCTGAGAGGGTAACAGTAACAGATGAAACACCCACAGTAGCAACCATAAAGCAAAGAGTCATAGAAGTAAATCCTGAGAACAGAGGGCCTCTACTTCGTCACCTTCTCAAAAAAGAGAAGTACAAACGCGTACTTGTTTTCATGGCAAACAAAAGAGCCACAGACAACATCGCAGCCAAGTTTAAAAAGCGTGGCTACCTAGCAGAGTCTTTTCATGGTGACCTCACACAAGAAGACCGTAACTACACCATAGATGCCTTTAAATCTAACAAAATACAGATACTCTTCACCACAGACATCATCTCTCGTGGCTTGCATATAGAAGGCATAGACTGTGTCATAAACTTTGACCTACCACGCTCCCCTGCGGACTACATCCACCGCATAGGAAGAACCGGACGTGCAGGAGAGTCTGGCGTTGCCATATCGTTCATAGGACATGAAGAACAAGCACACTTTAGGCTCATAGAAAAACGTAGCCAAATCAAGCTAGAACGAGAACAGATAGAAGGCTTTGAACTTACAGGAGAAGCACCTAAAAGGGTTAAAGGCCCTGCCCCTGTCAAAGGCAAGAAAAAGAGTAAAAAAGACAAGCTCAGAGAAGAGGCTAATAAATAAAAGACTTTTTCAAAGCATCCAAATACACATCTATATACTTCTGCTTCTCTTTACGTCTATACTGCATCACCCAACGAGGATGTGGCACGACATCTATACTTTCAAAACAGTTGTGCTTTTTATTAAATGCCTGTAAGTATTTCAGGTTCTTACCCTGCCCTATGCAGATAATGCGAGGTTTTGCTTGTGGGAATGACATCTGTTTTAGTAGTGTCTCGGTAATGAACGCTTCCAAACTTTCCTGTGTCTCTTTGTCATCATAGTAGTTATAGTTCTTTCCATTTTTAAGTAAACCAAGTGGCATGACCGTAGTAAAAAAAAACTCTTTCGTAAACGCTTCTACCCCACCATACGCCGCCATCACTTCAAACATAAACGATGCACTTAACTCTGCCTTTTTATCAAAGCTATTTGATATATCGCAATATTCTTCCAAATGATAGGCATCGGTAAATCCTATGCCTGTAATGCCAGAGCCCAAACGTCCAGGGTTTATGCCTATGAGATAGGTACGAGGATTTGTGTCGTCATAGTATTTCTGAAAGTAGCGTTGCATGACCTCTCTAGTCTCTGGGTTATCATAAGGGTAGATGGTTTCTACACCATTAGGGAGAGGTAGCTCTTTGGGTAGAGAGAAGTAAAAGTCTAGGATTTGTTTGGAGAAGGTCATTTAGAGTTCTTTTTCCAAAGCCCTTAAAACACTCACAAAACAATCAGCATTTTGATTGAGATGATAAATCATCAAAGCCCCCTCATAAGTAGCGATGATTTGTTTGGCTTTTAGTGCGCTATTCGTCACTTCTTCTCGCTCCAAAACCTCTTGAATTAAAGTTTCAAATTTAGCATAGGTAGTAGAGAGTATTTTTTGGAAATCACTGTCGATATAAATCATCTCTTGGCTCATTTTGTTTAGTGGACAGCCATAGATAAGGGTTTTAGGCGCAGAACAGAGAACATCAAAAAGCTCTTTCACACTCTTAACAGAAGTGTATTTATTAACCAAATTACGCGCTATCCTCTCCTCAACCACGGTCAAGCCCAAATCTTTTTTAGACTTGAAAAAATGATACATCGAGCCTTTATTGATGCCCACGTCATTTAAAATGGTAGCAATATTTGCTCCTTGAAACCCGTGTTTATAAAAAGTATTAAATGCTGAGTCTAGTAATGCTTCTCTTGTATGTTTTTTCATAGGGTAATTATAGCGAAAGTTGACCAAAAGGTTTAATATTTATACAATCTCAATGTATCCATGGTGTAAAATAAGTTCTCCATTATGCTCTAGTTTTTTCAATACACGTGAGACCACAGAACGTGAAGTGTTCATTTTCTCAGCTAAATTTTGATGGGTAATACTCACAGTATTTTTTTCATTCTCATGCAAAAAATCCATAATGCGTTCATTGAGCTTTTTAAACTTAATACGATTAATCATCATCGTTAAGTCAACCATCTTTTTAGAATATAGATTCATAATATATTCTTGATATTCGGGAATGGTTTGCATAAATTTTTTAATGTCATTTTCAGCAAGAAGATAGGCTTCTATTTCTGTCTCTGTCACAGCAGTACCAATGGTTTTACTATGGCTAAGAACTGATGCAGTATTGGCGAGACACTGTTCACCAGACTTTAGTGTATAAAGTGTAACCTCTTCAGAAAAATCATCCGCCTGTGTATAGAGACGAATTTCACCTTTTACTAAAAGAAGTACCTCTTTACAAATATCACCTTGGTAATGTAAGATAGTATTCTTAGGAAGAGTTACATAACGAAGAGAAGCATAAAAACGCTCTTTCTCTTCGTTACTAAGTGTTAGAAAAAATGGGTAAACCTCTAAGGCTTTCATAATTAACTTACCTTTTTATTGTCTTTATAAACTTTATATAGTGAGATAAGATGTAACCAAATAAAAATAGGTGCAGCAAAGAAAACAGCATAAAATACATTGTGTTCTATACCAATATCACCTAAAATAAAGAAGGCAATTCCTGCCGCTACCACCACAATATCAAGCAAACCAAAAAGATTTACCAACACCAATGATTTAGTTACCTTGGCACCTCGTGCCACATAAATAGCCAACGTTGTTGCTAAAAATGCTGTGGCAATGTGTAAAATGCCATCAACAGCTCCATATCCAGCAGGTATAATATCAAAAACAGCTTCAACAATAAACCCTGCACCAAAGAACATTCTAAATGCTTGTGGCAGTAATAAAAACTCTTGTGGAAGAGCAAGTAAAGCTTTAAACAAGGGGCTAAGAACTAAACCTGATACCCCCACACCCACCAAAATGATGCTAAAAAGTGCAAACGAGCTTATGTTATTTGGTAAAACGGTATTGTTCCCAAAAAGCAGTAGTGTTGCTAAGAGCCATGCACCCAAAATAGTAAAAGCTATTTTCATTGTTCTATCTTTGGTGTTGTTATGACTCAGTATTTTAAGTAGGGTAAAAGCTAAAGCTATGTTCATGACGATGATGTAAAGTGTTGTTGCGAATTGTATTTCCATTTGTAATCCTTTAAAATAAATTGACCGTAAAGTCAAGTAAAATTATAACTATAAATCTTCTGTAAATTTGCGACATAGGTCACAAAATATATCTTCTTGACTTTTCAGTCAAATAAAGTTAAACTTTGCTTGTTGACTAAACAGTCAAGTAAATTAAAAATGAAAGAGTTAAGATGAAAATTATTTTATTGATAAGTTTACTTATCTTAAACATTTCAGCACAGGAGCTAAAAATGACCCCAATCCAAACCCCAATCACAGGGGAAGAGCAACAATACAACAACAAAATGCACGAAGCTTTAGTAGAGTTTTACAAAGCATTCAACCAAAGAGATTTTGACCTCATGCAGAAAAATTGGCTCAATAACGAAGAGATAGCCATGGACAACCCACTAGGTGGCATCAAAAGAGGATGGGAAGAGATAAAAATCATCTATAGCCGTATCTTCTCAGGTCAAGCAAAAGTCTATGTAGAGTTTTACGACTATACCATTGTAGCTTTAGATGGTGGTTTTGTAGCCATCGGTCGCGAACGTGGTTGGGTAGAAACAAAAGGTGAAAAGCTCGATTTAGCCATTCGCACAAGTCGGGTGTATAAGTTGGTAGAGGGAGAGTATAAACAGGTTCATCATCATGGGTCTATTGAAGATTCAAAGTTATTACAAACATATCAAGAATTAGTAAAATAAATTATACGAGGAATTAATTATGAGTAAAAAACAAGCTTTTATTGCATACACAAATGAAAATGGAAAATTATTCCACGCGATGACCTATGC
Source organism: Sulfurovum sp. (assembly GCA_027012955.1). Taxonomy (GTDB): domain Bacteria; phylum Campylobacterota; class Campylobacteria; order Campylobacterales; family Sulfurovaceae; genus Sulfurovum. Next base: position 25,217 of record JALUYL010000087.1, on the reverse strand, counting down.
TAGACAAGCCTATGAACGTGGAGATTTGAGTGAATTATATTTTGCAGGAGAAGCTACGGCCTTGCCAGCTATATTGGATGACAGTGAACATCCGATGTATGAATTGTACATGAATCTAATACAAACAGGAGTCATAAAAGGTGCATGTGAAAATTGTGCAATAGCATTTGGTAATGAAAAATCTGCATCAAAATCAATAGATTTAGTTAAGGGTCCAGAATCTAGTTTTGGTCAAATTGATATCTTAGGATTTGATGATTTAGGATATCGTGTATGGATATTCTAACATGCCCTATGTCAATGTAAAGATTACCAAAGAAAATACCACAAAAGAGCAGAAACAAGAGATTGTTTCTGGCATTACAAGTCTTCTTGAACGTGTTTTAGGTAAAAATCCTAAGACTACATTTGTGATTATTGAAGAGATTGACTGTGATAATTGGTCTATAGAGGGAATGTTAGTGAGTCAAAGGCGTGATTGTACGGAGACAAAATAAGTTTATCATTCATTATTTCATACCCGATAAACCTAATATTATCTTTTAGCTGAACTCAGTCTATATCCATATACAACATACAAAGTCGTATATCGTCATACCCTACTTCACCACCCAGTGCTTCAAACACAGGTTTGAGGCGTAACTTGCCATCGTCTGTAAAGTTCTCTGCTAGCTTCTTGGTCATGAGTTTGAGTACCACTGTTTCTAGAGCATCTAAGCGTTCGGCCTTAGGCTTGAATTTACTCAAGTCTATCTCTGGTTCTTCCTCTTTTATGAGTACTAAATGTTGGATGATAGTCCCTTTGGCTAGCTTTCTGTTGATAGCGAGTTTCACAAGAGTATCTGACTTCTCTATGAGGTTTTTGGTTTTGGTATGTGTCGCTGTGACGTAGGCTGAGTGTGAAGGTTTACCTGCTTTGATGTTGGCTACCTCTTCTTCTATCTTCTCTTTTTCTACCACACCACCCATACTAGAGATGTGCTTTTCGCATACTGATGCAAAGGCATCCTCACCCAAAGCCTCCACAGTTTCCCGTGCTTTTACAGAAGCCTGCTTTATACGGTCATCTATGTGCAATATGAGAGGGTCAACACGTAAAGCCATTGGGTTTAACCCTAACAGACTCAATCCCTCGATACTTTTAATACGCGACAAAGCAACATACCCCTGCCCCACTTCAAAAGTCTTAGAGAGGTCTATGTGTGCAGCATCGAGTGTCATACCCTGTGACTTGTGTATGGTGATAGCCCATGCCAAACGCAGAGGTACTTGAGACACCGTTGCTGTTACTTTGCCACTGTCATTTTCCAGTGACCAGTCTTCTAAATCAAGCTTGACTTTCCTGCCCTCTGTCGTAATGACGATGGGCATCTTGTCTATGGGGCTAAAGCTCTGCACCACGCCTGTAGTACCATTGACATATTCACCATCAGGACTGTTTTTTATGAAAATGACCAAAGCACCCTTTTTAAGCCGTAACTCCTCTAAAACAAGTGAGGATTTGAAGATTTTATCTATATTTTTAGCTGAGCCTTTTGACTCATAGACATAAAGCTTCTCTTCTCCCTCTAGCTTGTTTAGTTCAGCTAAGTTGATACGGTCTACGTCTGCGTTGTGGGTGTAGAGTTGAGTGATTTTGGCATCCTCTGAGAGACTCACATCCATACGTGCTTCCAGTGCCTTATCTGTCTTTTCGCTAATGTTCCCAGAGCGTATGTCATCTAGCACATCTATGAGCCTGTTGTCATCCTGTCTAAACTTCTCTTCTAGGTAACAGGTTTGGAGTTCAAGTGCCTTCCAAGAAGGAGACTGCCACGCAAAGCGTTTTTCTTTTGGCTGCTTACTCACAGGTGGTAACTGAAAAAAATCACCTGAGATAACCACCTGCACCCCACCAAAAGGTGCATCTATACCTTTAAAGCCACGCAATACCAAGTCCATAGAAGTAAAGAGTTCAGGAGAAACCATGGAGACCTCATCGATAATGAGAAGTTTGAGCTTGGAAAAGCGACTCTTCAAGTACTTCTTCTCCATCAAGAACTCCACATACCCCTCATCTATACTCTCACGAATCCCCAATGCGAAAAACGAATGTATCGTCTGCCCACCCAAATGCGAAGCCGCTATCCCCGTAGGAGCCACAATAGTAGGATACACCCGACGCTCTTTTAAGTAGCGATTATAAAGGTTAAGTAAATACGTTTTACCTGTTCCTGCTGACCCCGTGATGAAGACATTTTTGCCTGATTTTAGTATGTTTAGTGCTGTAGTTTGTTTCATTTTTTATCCAACATATTTTCTATGATGACAGTGTAGCTAAATGTGAGAAAAATATATACATAAGGTAACGCTCTGGTTTTAGCAAATTTTGCGGTGCCAATTTGGCTCCGCAAAATTTCAAACTCTTCTTTTGTAGATACAAACATAAAATCATCTTCATCAAAACGTTCAATGTTTCTTTGAACCTGTCTTTTTAAATATTTTGTTTCTACACCATACTGCTCTGCTAAATCTTTATCTAACATTACTTGTTTACCACGGAGTGTCAAAATCTTTGAACTCACCCCACCTTGTAATATCAACTCATCCATGACATACTCCTCATATAGAAAAGAGTATAGTATATATAATGTGTGATTGTAAAAAACATGTCAAATTGTCATGTTTTTAAACCATATAGACTACACGTAAACCCCACAGCATTTCTTTATACTCACACGTAAAAAGAGACTACTATGCACAAAACCTTACTACTTCTTCTCATCTTACCTCAACTCATTCTTGCAGACCTACACGTACAGACGACTGACAAACAAACTACCATGATAGAACTTTTCTCCTCTGAAGGGTGTAGTTCATGTCCACCTGCTGAACATTGGGTCAACAAGTTGACAAAGCATCCTAAGCTATGGTCAGAGTTTATCCCTCTTGTGTACCATGTTGACTACTGGGATAACTTGGGTTGGAAAGATAGCTTTGCCAAATACTCACACTCGCAACGCCAACGTGCTTACGCACAACAAGGCTACACTTCTGGAGTTTATACCCCTGGATTTTTTCGTAACTCGCACGAGTGGAGAGGTTGGTTCAATAGAGATGATATCTTAGCCTCTGAAAGTAAAGCTGAAGTACTCACAGTAGATGTCATAGGTGAAGACATCACGATACACTACCCAAACACAGACAGCAACCGTATACACATTGCCTTACTAGGCTTTGGTCTAGAAACCAAAGTACCCAAAGGTGAGAACAGAGGCAAAACACTCAAACATGACTTTGTTGTGCTTAATCACAAGAGTTTTTTAACCAAAGACAGCACCTTTCATACAACGTTACTTCATAGTAAGGTAAAAGCTAAACGCTACGCCATAGTTGTATGGGTTACCAAAGCAAATTCTATGTAAGTGCTGCAAACTGCAGGAGGATGGCTATACCCATAAAGGTGCTATCATTCTCATATGACAAACATACAAAACAAAAACCTCCAAACTGCCCTGCTTATGGTTGCCACACTTGGCATCATGTCAGGCATTACCATTGTCTCTTCTTTACCACTTATTAGCCATACTTTTTCAAACATCCCCAATATTGAATTTCTTTCTAAACTTATGTTGACTATCCCCTCTATGGTCATCGCACTTTTTTCTCCTTTTGCTGGCTATATAGTAGACAGGTTTGGACGTTTGAAGCCTCTCTATGTAGGTATCTTTCTTTTTATTGTGGGTGGGAGTTCTGGGTTTTATTTGCATGACTTTTATGTCATCCTTGTAGGTCGTGCCATACTTGGGCTTGGGGTTTCACTCATCATGACAAGTTCTACTGCACTCATAGGAGACTACTTTAACGAAGAGGTACGTCATAAGTTTATGTCTAAGCAGGGTATGACTACTGCTCTTGGAGGTATCGTGTTCATTACTAGTGGTGGTTTACTGGCACAACTACATTGGTCGTACCCTTTTGCCATCTACCTCATACCCATACTCTTTGTACCTTTTTTAATGAAGTCTCTGTATGAACCAAAGAAGCATAAACACGTAGAAGATTTAGAAGTCGAAGTAAAACTCTTGCCTGTGTACCTTACAGCTTTTTTTGTGATGGTACTGTTTTATATGCTCCCGACACAGTTTCCCTACCTTATCGTAAACACACTAGGAGGAAAGCCTCAGACCATCGGTTTTGTTATCGCTACAGCTATGACCTTTAATGCCCTTACATCCATGCAATACGCGAAGATAAAAGCCAGATTTTCCTACATACAAATCTATGCTGCAACATTTACACTCTTTGCCTTAGGCTTGTTCATCATCTCCCAGGCTTCTAGCATCGCAGGACTCTACTTTGCCACAGCACCCATAGGTATGGGCTTTGGGCTTCTCTTTGTCAACACTAATGCATGGTTTCTCTCACGTGTACCGGCACATAAACGCGGCAAAGCCTCAGGTGTACTCACCTCCAGCTTTTTCTTGGGACAGTTTGCATCACCCATACTCTTTGAACCTATCGTCTCTGCATATGGTATCCAAATGTTATTTTTAATGGTCTCTCTACTTTCTGTCTTTGTTGCGATGATACTTTTTTTTAAAAGTAAAGGGAACCTCTAAAATCTAACCCCAACTCTATTTTAGATAAAATTAAACCTATAACAACAAGGATACCACCATGTTTTCTAAATATAAAAGATTTATCGAAAAACACACCTCATTAAACTTCATAGAGTGGAATATCATCAAAGCAAAATTAAAAATCATCCATTTTAAAAAGGGTGAAATTATACACAACATCGGCGATACACCATCCAAACTCCTTTTTATCAATAGTGGGCTTGCTCGCTCGTATCTTATTAGCGAAAAGGGTAAGGACAATACCTGGTTGCTCTATTTTAATGACGAAGATTCACATGTGGTCAATCATTTTGTGGTAGATTATGATGCTTTTATCCATCAAACCCCCTCGCAGTTAGAAATCGAAGCACTGGAAGATTGCGAAATCATTGCAACAGTATACAAAGATGTAGAATTTATCTACAACAATACAAAAAAGGGTGATAGGTTTGGAAGGCTGATGGCACAAGAGGCATACGGATTTTTACATAACTATACTGTATCAAGGCAAACCAAGAGTGCAAAAGAGCGTTTTGTGGAGTTTGTAGAGACAATGCCACACCTTCTTGACAAAGTACCCCAATACCACACCGCCTCCTATCTGGGCATCACCCCTCAACACTTAAGCCGTCTTAAAAAAGAGTTTCAAGATTAACAAATGTGAATGACATTGCTCTCTTTTCTTTGTATCATATAGAAAATTTAGGAGTAATACTATGAAAAAACTAACAAAAGAAAAATATGGAGAGTGGGCTCTGATTACCGGTGCCAGTAGTGGCATAGGTAGAGAGATGGCGCGTATTATCGCTCAAAAAGGCATATCTACCATTTTGGTTGCTAGAGACAAAGAGGCTTTGGAAGCACTCTCTTTAGAGATAGAAAAAACATCAAAAGTAGAGACCAAAGTTATTGTTACTGATCTTGGTAAAGAAGAGGAGGTATATGATGTTATCTCCGCTTGTAAGGAGTTGGAAGTCGGACTGCTTGTCAACTGCGCCGGATATGCCCTAAGTGGTGAGTTTACAGATAATGCCCTTGAAGATGAGCTAGACATGCTAAGCGTCAATGTCAAAGCGCCCCTTATGCTAACACACCACTTAGCTAAAGCCATGAAAGAACGACAGCGTGGTGGGATTGTCTTTTTGTCTTCTATTATGGCACTAGCAGGTGCTGCAAAATGGGCAAACTACAATGCCACAAAGGCACACAACCTTCTCTTGGCAGAAGGTATAGGCGAAGAACTCAAAAAAGACAATATCAATGTTATCGCAGTCATTTCAGGCTCTGTTGATTCAGGATTTCAGGAGCGTTCACATACACAAAGTGCTCTTGGTTCTATGCGTCCTGAAACAGTAGCCAAGTATAGTCTTTGGATGCTGCAATGCAAAAGAACCTATATCCCAGGGATGATGAACAAACTTATCGCACTCTCATTACGTACGGCACCACGCTTTGTCGGCACCAAAATCTTTTCAAATGTCGTCAATAAACTTACATCACAAGGAGCATAACTATGAAACATCTACTTACTCTCGCCTTTATCGGTCTACTTTTTACAGGCTGTAGCGCAAAACAGGAGTATAAACTCACTTATGATAAACATATCGAAACATTCAAAGCAAAAAATAGCTTCGTTACCCACAAGATCAAAAGAGGAAAATACACGCTGTCTGCTAGAGAGTTTGGGGTAAGGCACAAAGGCAAGGCGCCAACCATACTACTGATGCATGGGTTTCCGGACAGTCAGCATCTCTATGATGAACTCATACCGTATCTGAGCAAAAAAAGACATGTTATCAGCTTTGACTACTTAGGCTGGGGAGATTCAGACAAGCCCTATAGTCACAACTACAACACCAAAAGTCTCATAGAAGATATGCAGGCAGTGATTGACTACTTCAAGTTACACAATATTATCATCGTCACACACGATGCCTCGGGACCTCCAGGTATCGACTGGGCATTGGCACACGAAAATATGGTCAACACACTGGTACTTTTAAATACCTACTACTATCCTATGAAGACACTTGTGCCACCTGAGGCAATAGCACTGTTTTCTACACCTAGCACTAAGCGTACAGTCACGATAGCGGTTGCAAAGAACAATGATAATATCTGGCAGTCAGGTATGGTTGACCAAGTCAAAAAATTTATGACAGATCCTCAAAAAAGAGATGAATACACCAAAATATTTGCCTATCAGGCATTAGAAATACGAGAGGCCTTTTTAGGACTCAATGATGTACTCTTTGAAGAGACCGAAGCCAGAAAAGAGAGTGCAGCCAGTAAGCTTGGGGCATTTAAAAAACCGGTTAAAGTTATCTTTGGAGACGATGATCCCTATTTGAACAGTGGTGTAGCCAAAGAGTTCTATTCACTCTTTCCAAATGCCTCACTTCATCTCATAAAAGATGCCAGTCATTATGTGCAAATTGACAAACCCAAAGAGGTTGCGAAAATCATTTTGGAACATACGCGTTAATTTAAGGTGAAATAACAATCAAAAGTAATGCACCCCGATATATATTTCAACTTCATCAGCTGATTTATACAACTCAAAGTCTGTCTCATAGGCACGTCTTTCATCGATGCTAGGGTCTTCAAAATATGCCCATATCTGCATCCATGTGTCTATGATAGCTTGTGGGAGTTCACCCTTGACAGGAAACATAAGGTACTTGCCTGCTTGAAGCTCTACAGACTTCATCTCCTCTGTCACTTCAAGACTGTCTGCACCTACCAACACATCGAACTCACCCTGTGCATCTGACGCATAATTATGGTACACACCATACACCGTAGCACCCTCAACAAGTATAGGCAATACTTCACTATAAAAACGTCCCCAAAGTGGTGCTATTTGTTGTGTCTCTGGGTTCATTTCATCTGCATTTTTGGTACGAACTTGTAAGCCCGTAATCTCTTTAGCTTGGACTTCTACTTTTTGGATGTTTGGCACTTACTTCTCTTCATCTTTTTTATCTTTTTGATCGTCATATTTGTGGGGAACCAAAGTATTATCCCAACCATGATATTTTCTATATTCTTGTTCTCTAGGGTCATTTCTCATAATGAGCAAAAAGAAATAAACATATCCACCTGCAACTACAAGCAGTATCATACTACAGACAATCACCACATAGACAAGTTCTGGGTTTAAATATTGGTATATAAAATTCATGCTATATTGTAACGTCATTTGGCTATAATTTTACCATGCAAAACCTACCTATTACCCATGTCCTTCCCGAAGTTAAAGCAAAACTCCAAAGCCACACCACTGTTGTACTCCAAGCACCTCCAGGGGCAGGAAAGACTACAGCGTTACCTATAGCCTTACTCGATGAACCATGGTTAGTAGGCAAGCAAATCATCATGCTGGAGCCTAGGCGTTTGGCAGTACGTGCGAGTGCAGCACGTATGGCTGAGATGTTAGGGGAAAAGGTAGGAGAGCGTATAGGGTATCAGGTCAAGATGGATTCTGTGCAAAGTAAAAAGACTAAAATACTCATAGTTACAGAGGGAATTTTAACGCGTAAACTTCAAGCTGACCCTAGTTTGGAAGAGGTTGCACTCATCATCTTTGACGAATACCATGAGCGTTCACTCCATGCTGACCTCTCTTTAGCACTGGCGTTAGAGTCTCAAGCAGTATTGCGTGAAGATTTAAAAATCCTCATCATGTCTGCTACACTCAATACAGAAGCTATCTCCTCTATGTTAGATGCGCCTATCATCCAGAGTGAAGGGCGTGCCTACCCTGTGGAGCGTTACTACCTAGACCCCACAACCACTCAGCCTACTAAGAAAGAGTTACCCTTTTATGTGCATAAACGTGTACACAAACTATTGGCAGAAGAAGAGGGAAACATTTTAGTCTTTTTACCTGGTGTACGGGAGATAAAAGCCGTCGAAAAGCTACTCTATGATGATAAGCTCACCGATACCTACATCTCAACCCTCTACGGAAACCTAAGCAAAGAGGCACAAGACAGAGCCATAAAAGCCCCACCCAAAGGCAAACGAAAAGTCGTGTTAGCCACCAACATTGCACAAACTTCCCTGACTATAGAAGGCATCAAGATAGTTGTAGACTCTGGGCTTCAGAACCACGCTATCTTTAATCCATTCTCAGGCATGAATACCCTAGAACGGCACTTCATATCACAAGATGCAGCGACACAAAGGGCAGGACGTGCAGGACGGCTAAGTGCAGGAAAAGCCTACCACCTTTGGCATAAGTCCAAAATACTCCAAAAACACGACACCCCAGAAATCCTCCAAGCAGACCTCACACAACTTGTCCTTGAACTCGCTCTTTGGGGCAATGATGACATCAACACTCTTACTTGGCTAGACACCCCCTCACCTACTGCCATCACCCATGCTAAAACACTGCTTACACAACTTGGTGCATTAGATGAAAAAAGCATTATCACCAAACACGGTAGAGCTATGAGCAAGTTTGGCTTGCACCCTAGGCTTTCACATATGATGATAAAGGCTAAGGAACTTGACCTTGCCTATGAAGCTTCTCTTTTGGCTACGCTACTTACAGAAAAAGACATTTTTAACTCACAGTATAGAAGTGTAGACTTACGTGAACGTGTGGAAGTTCTGCATCGTGTAGCTAACAAACAAAGCCTTGGTATGCAAGGTGTGAACATCAAGCAATGCCACTACATATTAGCCAATGCCAAACGCATAGAGCCCAAACAAAAAACCACACTAAACACAGAGCTACTAGGCATACTCCTAGCCTACGCCTACCCAGAGCGCATCGCCAAACAACGCCATGCCAATACAGCCACCTATCTACTAAGTAGTGGCAAGGGTGCCAGACTACAAGGAGATGACACTTTGGCAAAAGAGCGTTTCTTGGTCATCGCGGACCTTGATGCCAAAGCCACCCATGCCAGCATCTACAAAGCCATAGCCCTCACCCAAGCACAGATAGAAAGCTATCTCGATGAGCAGATAGAAGAGAATGAAGAGCTGGACTGGAATGAAGAAGAACAACGTGTAGAGGTACGTTTAGTTAAGCGACTAGGTAGCATCGTTCTTTCTGAAAAGCCTATCAAATCTACCGATAACACTGAAGTGACAGATTTACTACTAGAAGAACTAGAGGATTTGGGCTTGGAGACACTAAACTGGAGCAAAGAAGCACTCGCTCTTAAAAGCAGAGTCAATTTTCTTAACCATCATGGCGAAGCGATGCCAGACTTTTCAAATGCCTATCTACTAGGAAATATGGACGAGTGGCTAGCCCCTTACCTGCAAGGCATAAACTCCATACGAGAAGTCAAAGGGTTAAACCTGCACAATATACTACTAGGTCAACTAAGCTACGAACAGACCCAAACCCTAGACACACTTGCCCCTGCCAAACTCAAAGTCGCTTCAGGCTCCAACATCGCCATAGACTACAACAACCCCACCCAACCCATCTTGGCAGTACGTCTCCAAGAGATGTTCGGCACAAAAGAGACACCTTCAGTACTAGGCGGCAAAGTAAAACTCATGCTACACCTACTCTCCCCAGCCTCACGCCCTATGCAAGTTACCCAAGACTTGGCAAGCTTTTGGGCAAATACCTATGATGATGTCAAAAAAGAGTTACGAGGGAAGTATAAAAGGCATTATTGGCCTGATAATCCTTTGGAAGCACAGGCTACTAGTCGGACGAAGAAGAGGATGTGATTTTTTGACAGTTTTTTGATATACTCTTTAGATATAAAATAAAGGCTACCTTCCAATGATAGATACTTCGTCCATTCTCATCTCTATATTTTCAAGTATCTGGTATTTCATACCTCTGATTATACTAATTGCATTTTTCAAATCACCCTATTTTAAAGGTAAAGCAGGAGAAGTAATGGTGAATGCTGCCAATAATATACGATTAGATAAATCAGTTTATACTTCATTGCCAGATGTCACACTTAAAATGAATAATGGAACAACTACCCAAATTGACCATATCATTATTTCCAAATTTGGTATTTTTGTTATTGAAACTAAAAATATGAAAGGATGGATATTTGGTTCAAAAGAGAGTAAAAAATGGACACAAAATATTTACGGGAAAAAACATTCATTTCAAAACCCACTACATCAAAATTATAAACATACTAAAGCTATAGAAGAGATATTGGGTGACACCAAAAATATTCATTCTATCGTTACATTTGTAGGAGAATGTGAGTTTAGGACTGATATGCCCAACAATGTTTTTTTAGGTGGAAGATATATTAATTACATAAAATCTTTTTCAAATCCTATTTTTCGTACATCTGAAGTGAATCAAATTATACAGACTCTAAAAAACAATAGTTTAGAAAAAAGTAGAAGCACAAACAAGGCTCATGTTTCATCACTTAAAAATCGTTATAATAGTGTATCTACTACTCATAGTAATGATCCAAAAATCATTTGTAAAAGATGTGGCAGTGTTATGGTTGAAAGAAAAAATAAAAAAACAGGGGAAGAATTCTTGGGATGTAGTAGTTTTCCAAAGTGTAAAAATACTGAACAAGTTTAGATAATTTTCTCAAATATATTAACCCTTTCGGCGAATGTGTGACTATATGCATATTTCCCTACATGGTGGGCTACAAGCACCACCCTACAGCTACATATATAATTTCTTAAAACCTATTGCCACTTCAGACTAAGTTCACGATGTGAAGTCACACAGTCTTTTAGGTAAAGGTTGATAAGACTCTGATAAGGGATACCAGCACTTTCTGCCATACCCTTAAAATACTCTATCACATCTGTTTCAAGTCGCATAGTGACTTGTTTTTTCAGTTTCTTAGCATAGGGATTTGGTCTTGATTTCATTGTAGTTAAATCATATTCTTCTTTCATTTTTTACCTCCTATCGGATAATGATTGGCTTCATTTTTAGTCGCATGTCTCGCTGAGATAATGCGGATAGCACCATTCTCTTCTCTGTAACAATGGCAGACGATAAGAAGATTACGTTTACTACTAACGCCTAAGAGTAAAAATCTATCTTCCCATTCAGAGTGTGCATCATCATAAAACTCTACAGCAGACTCATCATAAAAAACAGATTTTGCTTCTACAAAAGAAACTTTATGCTTTATCTCATTATTTCTAGCCTTAGATGCATCCCACTCGAAACGTATCTTATTCATAATTATATTATACTTACAATGTATTTTTTGTCAAGTTCATGGTTTCGACCTTTTAGTTAAGTACCATACTCTAACAAAAATTTTGAATAGTCCTAAAAAACATGACAAATTGTCATACTTTTAGATAAAATGAACAAGATATATAAAATGAGAAAAACATGACCAAAGAAGAGAAACAAACATTCAAAAAAATCATAGGTGAACAGATACAAGAGCTAAGTGCTGAGATAGCTAGCATCAAAAAAGCACTCTATCCAGAACGTGGAGAAGGTCCTTCTGACAAAGTGGCACACCTCAACTTCAAGCTTGACCAGAGCATACATATACAACGTCATGAAGAAGCAACCAAACGACTCAACAGACTCAAACATGCGTACCTAAAGATAGACACACCAAAGTATGGGTTTTGTAAAGAGTGTGAAGAGGAGATTTTGCTAGAGAGACTGAGGCTTATGCCTGAGTCTGTGTATTGTGTCGCGTGTATGAATGAGTTGGGGTTATAACGACTGTTCTCTAATATAGAGAAACACTCTCCATCATTTTAATCATCTCTGCTCTATAGCCTTCATCGTCTTTGCCTTTATATTTTTTTGCTTCGGTGACAAGCGTAGCATAATTTAGGGTATGTTTATAGGCAGAATCACGTAACAACATACCAAAACCTGCAACTATCTGAACAAACCCAAAGTCTTCTACCGATATATCTCCATCTCCCACCTCAATATTTTTCTGCATTTCGACCGAGCTATCGCTCTTTGGGAGTTTATAGCGTATCTTCACTGTTGCAAGTTCATTAGAGTCACTCAAGACACTCTTTTGATACTTTAGTCCATTGTCATACGTCATATTTGTATCTGAAAGTTCCACTTCATAAAGTGCGGTGACTGAATGTCCCATACCAACCTCAGCAGCATCAACCTTATCATTTTTAAAATCTTCACTTTTTAAAAGACGGTTTTCATACCCTATAAGTCTGTATCGTTTTACTTTGAGAGGGTTAAACTCTACTTGTATTTTGACATCTTTGGCTACAGTATAGAGTGTGCCACTCATTTGTGTTACCAAGACTTTTTTGGCTTCGAGTAAACTGTCTATATATGCGTAGTTTCCATTACCTTGGTTGCTAAGGCGTTCCATCCTGTCATCCTTATAGTTTCCAGTGCCAAACCCAAGAACACTTAGGTATATCCCACTTTTACGTTTTGATTCTATGAGTTCAGTGAGTTCCCTTTGGCTTGTTTGACCCACATTAAAGTCCCCATCTGTTGCCAATATGACTCTGTTATTGCCACCTTTTATAAACGCTTTTTGTGCGACTTCATATGCTTGGTAGATGCCACTTGCCCCTGCTGTACTTCCACCTGCTCTTAGGCTTCGCAGGGCATTGAGTATTTTGTCTTTTTCATCACCTCTTGCTCTGTCTAACACCAACCCTGAACTTCCTGCATATACGACTATGGACACCCTGTCTTCTCTTCGTAACTGTCTTACCAAAAGGGCTAAAGACTTTGTGAGCAAGGGTAGTTTGTTTGCTCTGTTCATAGAGCCTGAAACATCAAGTAAAAAAACTAAATTACTCTCAGGTAATTTTTTTATAGCAAGTTTTTTTGTTTGTAACCCTATCTGAATTAGTTTGGTTTTACTATTCCAAAGTGTCTTTCCTACCCTTGTATGGATGGCAAAAGGTTCTTCTCCAGTAGGCATAGCATAGTCATAATCAAAATAATTAATCATCTCTTCTATACGTACTGCATCTTTTGGTGGGAGTCTTTTTGTATCAAATACATAACGACGTATATTGGCATAAGAAGCAGTATCAACATCGGTACTAAATGTAGAGAGTGGCGAGAGACTTGTCTGTCTAAATCCTTTTTCATTGATAACACTATAGGCTTCTTGTTGCATACGTTTGTATGGTATACGGACTTTTCTCTTTGCCGATGCAGGATAATAGCTATCGCCTCCACCTTCACACCCACCAAGTGCCACTTCCACATGATAACTGTTGCTGTACAATACACCATCTAGCCCCTCTACAACCACCACGATATTCCCTGAAGAAATCATTTTGAGTCTCAATGCATACTTAGGTATACTCCCAGGAAAGATGCTAAACACGGTTACCAAAGAGCTAGGATTTACATCTTGTAAAATAGCAATACTTTTTGCTTTTATACTTGTTTCTACCTGTAAAGGTATCATCCCTCCATTACTAGCTAGCTTCGGAGCAGAGATAAGTACACGATTGTCTCCTCTCGTCTGCTGTGCACCATACAACTGAAAAATGGCATCTTCAACACTTGTGGCACGCCACGCTTCACTTTTTGTTATCCTGTAGTTTTCTGCATGCCCCATACTACACCATAGCATGAGTATAATCAATATAAATCTCATTTCGTACTCCTTTAACATTTTTATAGAATGATTCTAAAATCACTCTACAAAAATCTCTATCCAAGGTATAATCACCTTGGACAAAAACTTAACCTTCGCAGCCACCTGCTACTTTTACTGAAGCATGTGTAGAGTAATATTTTCCGTCTTTTCCCTCCACAACGACAATGACTCTCGATGGCAAACCACTCTCTAATGTTTTGAGTTTAAGTTTTACCCTATAGTCAATGATACCGCCTTCAGGTACTGCCCAAACAGCCACTGCACTTTCAGGGTTTGAGTCTTGAAACAATGCAACACTTTTTGCCTCAATAGCAGTAGAGATACCCACAGGTACTGCACCACCATTAGAAGTTACCTTCGGCATTTTCAAGTCAATCGCATCACTTTTAGTCAAGTGAATATCACCATATAAACTTTGTATAGCGCTTTTCACCGTCTTCGCTGTCCATGCCTTAGCATTGGAAGCTCTATAATCTGTAGCACATACACTCAAAGGCATCGCCAACGCTGCTATAACACTTAGTGTCAAGATTTTTCTTCTGTTCATTTTGTATCCTTTAGATAGTTATTGAGAACATATTTGTTCTAAAGAAAGTATAAGATGAAGAAATTGGATTTTTTGGATTTTTAGTGGTTTTGACGGGTTACTTTGATGTGAGTTATAGGCTTTTTTAAATTTTTTGCATAGCGCACAACATCTGCTGTACCCCCTTGCAGTCCATTGTCAATGCCATCCCAAAGGGCTAAGAGTACATCGCTGTGCGTAACCATATATCTACCCAAATTTTCAAAAGAGTGTTCACAGATTTTAGGTACTTCAAAAATGATATCTGCTTGCGCCAACAAAGAGACAAAACGCTTTTGATATGCTTTTGAAAATGTTTTCATATACGCTACTTTAGAAAGTGGCAAAGGTACCTCTAGTTTGCTATGCGTATGATCTGCTTGTCTTTGTAAAAATATCTCTGCCACCAAAGTATCAGCACCTTCGGCAAGTGGAGAAAGTAATGTCACTGCATCATAACGCGCTAATATATCGTCAAAAAAAGATGCTATTTCTTTTTTTAGCACTATACTTTCTAGCACATCTCGATGCCCTGTCACAGCTACGACACATTTAGTCATGTCGTGCTTCTTTATATGCTACTAAGATGTCTAACACTTCTTTAAAGGTATCGAGTACTGCACCATCATAACGCTTGACAACTTCTAGAAAGAATACACCCATCTGCCGTTGTGTTTGGTCTATGAGATAGACACTGGGGTGTAGTGTTTCTAACACCATCTCTAGCTCTTGTCCCATACCTTTTGTTCCTAACAAAAGTTGAAACTCTATCTCACTCATAGAAGCATAGTAGCGTGTTACATCATCGTTAGATGCCTTGGCTTTAGCTAACGATTTCTCCACATCGACATAGAGTTCTCTTATGCTGTAGCCTTGTGAGAGTACCTCTACATCTTGAGGGAAAATATACGCTACCAAGCCTAACATATAAGCCAGATTGACCGCAGGGTAATACCCATAGTCATTTTTAGGCACATATATCTTTTTGTAACTGCCTATGAGCGTCTGAAGCAAACCTTTTAAAGACGCTTTACTAAGCTCCGCAGAAGAAAGCCGTTCTCTACGTATATTTGAGATGGCTGACGTACGTAAGTCCATAGTATCAGCCTTACTCTCCCCTTTAATAGAACTCAATATATCAAAGGCTTCACGATACATAGGAGTAGGCAGTGACGCATAGATATGTGCTTTTTTACTTTTGATAGTATTGTCATACGTATCTAGCAAATGTGGGAAAATCTGCGCATAGACAAACCCATACGCTCCTTTTTCATACATCACCGTAAAAAGTGCTATGAGAAAAGGTTGGTTTTGTGATGTTTTGGTGAGACTGTCTGCCATACTACTTATAGCATCTTCCACATCTTCTACACTTGCCCTTTTAGCAAAATCTATAAACATCTTTTGCTCTTGACTAAGCCCTATTTCATCTAACCAAGGGAAAGAAAAAGCATCCTCTTCCAACGCCTTCTTATATGCTTTCACACCTTTTCCCACAGCTTCTTTTTGTTTTAATTCACTGGCACCCCAAATCTCACTAGAAAGACCTAGCTTTACGTTGACTGCTTCTATAAAAGTATGTTTATGTATTACCCCATCTTTGCCAGAACTACTAAGCCAGTTACTCATGTTTGACCTGTAGCTCTCCCATGGTTCATCGCTTACAAAAAGTCTAAAAAAATCTTCATTGTTTTTAAAGGCTATTTTCTGCCTCTGCATCTCCTGTTTGATAAAACGTAAAAGAAATTTATGCTGCACTACTGCACTCCTTTAGCCAATGTGTCTAAGGCTTTTTGTGTCTCTTTTAATGCAGCAGTAAAAGCCTGTGGATTTTCTTTTGCCAACGTTTTCCTATAGCTTAAAGCCTCTTCATATAACTCTCTAGCCTTGTCAGGTTTATTTGTATCCACATAAAGTTTTGCCAAGTCATTCAGTGATGTTGCCAACGCAGGCAAGTACTTTTTAGGATTTTGTGTAAGTAACTTTCTGCGTATCTTTATAGACTCTTCAAAATACTTTTTGGCTTCATCGGTCTGCTTTAAACTACTGTAGAGTTCACCTAAGTTATGCATAGAACATGTCACATAAAACGTATACTTTTTCGCATCTTTCTCTACCAAAGTCTTACGCAATGAAAATGCTTTTTCATGCATCTCTTTGGCTTCATGGAGTGCATTTATTTTTTTATAAAGTACACCCAAATTATTGTATGTCCATGCTAAGTCTAAGGTATATTTGTCAGGATTTTCACGCGCTAGTGCTTGACGTAGCGCCAATGCTTGTGCATACATTTCTTTGGCTTCATCATAACGTTTTAAATGCCTATAAACGATGCCCAAACGGTTAAGTACATTGGCACTTTCAGCAGGTTTCAGGTCATATGTTTTTAATGTTTCCAACCACACTTTAGCCTCTTTCATCTGCTTTTCTTGCATCAAAAAGAGTACATAATCATACACATTTTCATAGCTTGCATCCACCATCACAGCTTTTTCATAAAAGCGCGTTGCTTCAGCATAATCTTTTTTTTCTATGTAGAGCTTTGCCCGAAGCATATTTTTCTTCGCATACACGGTATCTTCGGCTACAGATTTCGATGATTCCAGCAAAGCAAGCGCTGCATCTACACCACCTTTGTCATACAGTTTTTTTGCTTTTTTAGCCACAGAACTATGAAACAGACCAAACCATTTCAAGGTGTCTATCTTGCGTTTTTTCATATCAGAAAGGACTTTAAGTCTCTCACCCAAGCGATACGCTTCGCCCTTACTCAGCGTACTACGTTTAAGCCTATACTCTATCTTCGATATCTGCGTATTTAAGCCATCAAGCTCTTTGTTGGACGATATAGCCGTATACTGCACATACGTATAGATACCCAAAAGTAAAAAAGTCACCACTATCATGCTCTTAAACCACAGTCTCTTTCTTTCTTCTTTCTTCTCCCTCTCCCACAGCTCTGGAAAATCTACCCCAAGCAACGTAGCGATGACTTTTACCAAAGCTTTTTTTCGTCCCATGGAAGCATCTATAGCCAAAGGTTCAACACCCTCTTCTCTCAATGCTTTAGAAAGTACTTCTTTTACCTCACCCTCTTTGATAATACTGACGATATGACTGTCATCATGCACTTCTTTAAAAAAGACTATCTCTTTTTCAACCCATGAAGACATGACAGAATCAACAGAACAAATGACTATAAGCTTTTCAGAGGTCTTAAGTGCATTTTCAAGCACAGGTGTAAGCGCACTAGCCCCTGCAAGCTCTTCTTCATCTCTAAATACGCTACGTTTTAAATCAGTAGGAAGATGGGGATATTTCTCTCTCAAAGCACGAGGAATAGTATAGTTCTCTATCCCTCTTTGTAACCACGAAGCAAAGGCTTTGTCTTTGTGCGAGTAGCTGATGAATGCTTTGTATGTGTATGTTTCGTTCATGAAGTAAAGTATATCTAAAAAAGCCTATTTACCCGAAAACTCAGTAAGCACTTCTAGTTCATAAATAGCATCAGTCATACTCTCCACTTTCTCTTTAAAAATATCTTGAGCATCCCTCAACCCCTTGTTATAATGGTACCCACCTATCTCATTGGAAAAGAACTCCAACAAAAACTCTGCATCAAACTGCCCTATCTCCTGCAAAAGTTCATTTTCAAAATAGTTTTTAACTTTATCTACTAATGTTGATTTTTCATCTTCTGTGAATGTGATGTGTGACATCTTTTTCCTTCGTCTTTTTCATTTAATATAAAAATCCAAATAACCACAACGGAATCTTAGCTCCAAAACCAACCTCAATATCGTCATCTACCACAAAAGAGTTAGGCACATAACATCTACCTTCGTGCCAAATCGATAAACGAACTAATAAAGTTTGCGAAAAAGACCATAAACTTAGCATCTGAAGCTGTAAAATCTTCAGGTTTATTGAGTAGTTCTAGTGCCCCTATGATTTTTTTCTTTTCATCAAAAATAGGTGCTACTATGAGATTTTTGGTTTTAAAGCCACTACTTTTATCGACTGTATCTAAAAAATAAAGACTTTTTTCAATATCATTTTCTACCACAACTTCTCGTATTTTCAAAGCCTGCCCTACCACGCCTTTATCTGCATCAATAACAATACGTTCAATGCCATCTGCCAAAGTCGTCCAAAGTTCACCCGTAGCTTTGTCATACACAAAAATAGAACATCGTTCTGCATTTATAATATTGCAGGCATAATTGGCGATAAGCGGTAAGCCCTCTTCAAGCCCTGTGGCGTTAAGTAGTTTCTTCCCAAAAGCTGCCAAATTGGCATAGGTATTATCTGTCATTTTCTCTCCCTTAAATATCTATATATAAAAAATCATAGCTTAAATATGCTTATAATAATCGTTTAATACTCTTCTGACTATAATATAGGTATTACCTTTGGGGAAAGGAGCCTAAAATGATAAAAATACTCTTTACCATACTCTCTTTAAGTCTTATGCTTCAAGCGAGCTACACACAGATGCTACAGTACTACAATGCTGGACAATACACACAGGCATTAAAAGAGGGGAAACACTCTTTTAAGTCGTACGATAATCCTAAGTTACACCTACTTTGGGCAAAAAGTGCACAAAAGCTTGGTAAGACAGAAGAAGCCATGAGTGCATATGAACGTGTACTTATCTTAGATGCTGACAATCAAGAAGCACAAAGTGCACTTGAAGCGATTTATACAAAATCAAACAGAAGTAATCTTGATATCTCTTTTGATGAAAATGTACGCAGTGATGCCCTTAAAATTCGTGCCAATGTCGCTTTAGGCTATGATGACAATATCAATGTCAATCCTGGTGGAGATGCGCTAGATAACTATTTTGGTATTATAGGCAGTCAAGGGAAGATTGGTTCTCGGTTTCTTCGTTTTAGTGCCAATATGGCATATACCTATTATTTTGAAGACTATGAAGGTTGGTTTGCGAAAGGAGTTTTGGACTTCTATGATCAAAGCAATTTTTCAGCACACTTGTATGACTTGCGTGTAGCCACTATGGAAGTAGGCATAGGGTATGAAAATGACAGTTACAGACTTTACTTACCTCTACGCTATAACGCCACACACTATTTAGACAAAAATCTTTTAGAACACTACCAATTTTTACCCCACATTACATTGCCTGTTTGGGAGAGTGCACTTTTAGACATTAATGCACTTTATATTCAAAGAGCCTATGTAGATGCTGTAGATAACGTGAACGATGCAAATACCTTAGGATTAGGAGCTGGTCTTTACTTCCCACTCTATGGAGATAAAGTTTCTTTACACTTACAGTATGAGAAGCGAACCTCAGACCAAAATGTGCATAACAAATTTCTCGATGCCAAATTTTTTCGTTTTGATACCAGTATCCAACATCATTTTACACCCAAACTCTTTATGGACTTGAGCTACCTATACCGTTATGGTGATTATAGTGATAATATTGGTACTTTAATACTCCCTAACAGTAATACTAGAAAAGATGATTTTAATCAGATTGATGTAAAACTAACCTATGACATGTCAAAGAAATATGCACTGTATCTTCGCGATACCTATGCAAAAAACAATTCAAACTATGCACCTATCAAATATAGCAAAAATGTTATGATGTTTGGTGTAGAGTTCACTTACTAATGAAGGAGAGAAAATGAAATACCTCTTACTACTATTTGCTATAAGCAGTAGCATCTTTGCCAATATTGGGAACATTATGGCACTCAAAGGCACAGCAACCATACACAGAGCAGAAACAAAACTGCCTGCAAGTAATGGTATGGAACTCAAGCAGGGAGACACTATCACCACTGCTGAGAAAACACGTGCTCAAATTATGTTAAAGGATGAAACGGTGATTACAGTAGGGTCTAACTCCTCCTTTTCTTTTACCAAATACTTCTTTGATGGTACAAAAGCCTCAACCATACATATGAAATCAAGCCGTGGTTTCTTTCGTTCTGTCACAGGACGCATAGGCAAGATAGCCCCTGAGCGTTTTCAAGTTAAAACGTCTTCTGCCACTATCGGTATCAGAGGAACAGACTTCTCTGTTTTACAACGTGATGGTGTAGAACGTTTTACTTGTCACTTTGGTGCTATACGTGTAAAATTTGGGGAAAACATAAGAGACTTAAAAGCAGGAGAAAGCTTTGAATTTAAACATAAAAAAAGTGCTCTTCATGAAGCAGAGTTGAAACCAAAAATTTATGATGTTTCAGATATACAAGAGTTAGTACCACCAACAGGAAAAATACCTGCTGTGCAACTTAACCCGTATGCTAATTATCCATAGCCATAATGAAAGCCAACTTACTAAAACTATTTAGTACCTTTGGGTTAGCCTTCTTTCTTTCTTGGGCGTATCTTTTTACGCCACAAACCTTTTTCTCTCTTGACAATCGTTTACGTGATTTTATGTTTGTGATTAGAGGTGAACTGCCTAAAAATGACTCTATTGTCATTGTAGATATAGATGATGCTTCACTCAAAGCCTATGGACAATGGCCATGGAGTCGTGATCTAGTCTCCCAACTTTTTCAAAACATTAACGCTTTACAACCAGGCATCATAGGATTGGATATCATTTTTTCAGAAGCAGACAGAGCTTCCCCCCATCTGCTCTCACAAAAATTTTCAAATCTTCCAAAGACATTACCTAACAATGATGCCATTTTAGCCCAAACCTTTCAAACAGCACCCATAGTAGGTGGATATCTCTTTACCTTCGATAAAACAAAAATACAAAATGAAGCACCCCTCATCCCTGCTATCATCATACAAAAAGGACTAAAAGACAACCATAGTTTACTCACACCAAGCAGTACGATATTAAACATACCTATACTACAGGAATCACTCTATTCAAGTGGTTTTTTCAATAACATTCCCGATGCCAATGGTATGATACGCAGTGTACCTCTCATTATGAAGTATGACCATACTCTATACACCTCTCTTGCACTAGAAATGGTACGCATCTATAGCAATGTCAATAAAATTACCGTCCAAGGAAATGCCTTTAGCATAGAAAGTATGGACTTTGAGTCATACCACATACCTATCGATAATTTTGGTCGTCTCTTTATCAACTTTAGAGGACCTAAACATCACTACACCTACATCTCAGCAAAAAATATATTGACCCATAAAGTACCAACCAATGCCCTTAAAGATAAATTTGTATTGGTTGGTACCTCTGCGTTAGGACTGTATGATTTAAGGGCTATTCCTTTTGATAATAATATCCCGGGGGTTGAGATACATGCCAATGTCATTGATAATCTTCTCAGCAAAGATTTCCTTGCGCAACCACACAATGCGGTACTCTACAATCTCAGCATATTATGGATGCTAATCATTGCATTTATGCTTTTATGGCACACCTTACGCTCATGGCTTATCTTACCAGTGGCACTTCTTGTCCTTTATGGTTTGGGTACTCTCTTTTTTACGCTACTTTTTAGCTATGGATTGGTGCTAAATCTACTGTTCCCACTTTTGGCTTTTCTTCTCACACTCATCAGTTCTGTTGCCATAGACTATATGGTTTCATTTAAGCAAAAAGAAGAAGCCAAAAAGATACTCGGTAAAAAAGTTTCGACCTCTGTCATGAATCACCTTATCAAGCATGCAAGTGAAGAGTTAGTCAACCCAAAAGAAGTAGAATCCACTGTCTTTTTTTCAGACATCAAAGGGTTTACCTCCATCTCCGAAACACTAGGCTCACCCGTCAAACTAATCGAAATGCTCAACACATATATGACACCTATGGTAGAGAGTATTATAGACCATCAAGGTACTATCGATAAGTTTATTGGTGATGCCATTATGGCGTATTGGAATGCACCTCTTGCAGTACCAAAGCATGCAGATAAAGCCGTACAAAGTGCCATAGCGCAGATAGAAAGCCTTGCCCAAATTAATGCTGTTATTACTGCAAAATACAATGTGACTATCAACATTGGTATAGGCTTACATACAGGGCTTGTCACGGCAGGAGACATGGGTGCTAAAGGACGTTCTGACTATACAGTCATCGGAGACAATGTCAACCTTGCTTCCAGACTCGAAGGTCTCACCAGACACTATGATGTACAGATTCTTATCTCAGAAGCGACCTTACAGGCACTTACAGGTACTTACAACATACGCCCCATAGATACAGTCGCAGTAAAAGGTAAAAGTAACGCTGTAAAGATCTATGAAGTTATTTGCAATACAAAAAACATTGAGACAGAAGAGTCAACACTTTACCTTACTGCTTTTGAAGCGTATCAAAATGCACAACTGATAGAAGCTAAAAATGCTTTTGAAATGCTTTGTGAACTTTACCCATGTACACTTTACATACAGTATTTGAAACGTTGTGAAGAAGCCTTAGATGACACAGAAAAAACATTTAGTCCTATACTGAAGATGACAACAAAATAAAGTCCCTTGCTAAAAAGAGATGATATCCCCATCATCTAATATATGCACATCCCAGTTTTTTTGATACGCTTTAATCTCTTCTTTAATTTGATTTTCATAACTTGGTTTGAGATGATTTATATAAAGCTTTAATCCCTTGCCTTCTAGGGGTTTTAGTCTTTCAAAAAGAAGCTGTGCAGTTAAATGTTTACTTGCTTTTGCCAACTCAAATAATGCTATAGGAAATGAACATTCAAGTACTAAAGTACGAATACTCTCATCTTTACGTACCATATCAATCACACCTTCCAAACTATAGGTATCTGCCGAAATCAACACACTTGTTTTCTTTTTTTGTATCACATACCCACAGCTAGGCACAGTATGGTCTGTTTTAAATGCATAGATAGATTCATCATCGTCTAAAGTATAACTTTCTAAAGGCTTCACAGCTTCATACCCTAAACTCATATCGCTGCCATCAGCTAAAGGTATCTCTGAAAAATCAGGCCAAATCTTATGGTTAAAAAAATGTTCTTTCAATATAGCTAGCGTTTCAGGTAAAGCTCTTAACATCAATTTCTCTGTACGTTGTTCATAATAGTTATCTAAAATATATGCTATATCGGAGATGTGATCAAGATGGGAATGGGTAATCCATATACTTTTAAGTACCGCGCTCTTTTCTCGTAAAGGTCTTAGAAGATTACCAGCATCGAGTACATGATGTGTGTTAAGCAGGAAAGCACTGCTTCCCCCTTTTGCACTTTTGGCACCATAGGCACCTAAAATTTGTATATTAGACATCAGCAAACTCCTTACGTATCGCAAAAAAGTCTTCACGATGCTCTAGAAATAAGTCTACTAAATGAGGGTCAAAATGTTTACCTTTCTCTTCTTGAAAAAGTGCAATAATACGTTCATCATCCCATGCTTTTTTATACACTCTTTCAGAACCCAAAGCATCAAATACATCTGCCAAAGCAGTAATACGCCCAAAGATGTGTATCTCTTCACCTTCTACTTGATTGGGGTACCCTGTACCATCAAAACGCTCATGGTGTTCATACGCTACGATAGAAGCTGCTTTTAGAAGTGGGAGTTCCGAATATCGCAAAATATCGTGTCCTAACTTAGCATGCGTTTTCATAATATCCATTTCTCCATCATCTAAACGACCAGGCTTATTTAAAATGGCATCTGCGATACCTATCTTCCCAATGTCATGCATAGGAGACACATCTCGTAAACGTTCACATTCGCTAGGTGGCAACCCATAAAGTTTCGCCAAAAGCCAAGAGTACTCTGCTACACGCTTCACATGAAAACCTGTTTCTTTAGAACGGTTTTCCCCTGTAACCCCCATAATATAGATAAGTTCTTTTTGCGTCTTATCTATCTCTTCTAAGAGCAAGATAGTCCCGATGGTCTCAGCCGCATAAGAAGCAGCCAAAGTCAAATACTTTAAATCTAATTTAGAAAAAGTCTCATCCTCTTTTTTGTTTATAACCTGTATCGCACCTATGACTTCATCATTTTTATTTTCCATAGGTATAACCATCATTGTTTGGGTCAGATACCCTGTTTTTTTATCTATGGCATTATTGAAGCGCACATCATTTTGTACATCATTGATAATCAGTGCTTTATTGTCATTTACTGCATTTCCTACAAGACCTTTGCTTGCATCCATACTAATGGGCTCCACACCATCAGCTACCTTTGTCCATAGAGTATGATGACGCTTATCTAAAATCCAGATACTACAACGGTCAGCAAAAACGATATCTCTACACATCTTAGAGAGTTCATGCAATAATTTTTCTTGTTGATGGACAGAAGCAATGTTACTGATGGTATCTAGAATAAATGTCAATAATTCTTCAGCATTTCTTTTCATAACACTACACTCCTTAATTATAATTAATTTTAATACAAATGAGCCACTTGCAGATTCCCAAAGACAACCCACAATTTAAGCTAAATTGAATTTCAAAAAAGCCCTTAAACCCTCATAAATGTTATAATTATCTACCAAAAAAAAACAACACTACAAGAACAAAC
>JALUYL010000086.1 GCA_027012955.1 Sulfurovum sp. | reverse complement strand
TGGCATAACGTCCTGCAACTGCACCCATACGTGGACGCTTCTCTTTGTCACGGTTTCCACCTGCCCCAAAGACTACAGAGAGATCTCTGTCTTTCATGGACTCTAAAACAGCGTGCATACCATCATCGGTATGTGCAAAATCGACAATGACAAGTGGGTCTTGACTCACCACCTCCATACGTCCAGAGACTCCTGCAAAATACGCTACCACTTCACAGATCTCTTCAATGTTTCTACCCGTCAACATCTGTACAGAACCGATGGCAGCCATAAGGTTAAAGAGGTTAAAAAGCCCCACCATAGGAGAATGGAAAGTAGCTTCTGTTTTTAGATGTTTTATACCTGCAGTGATGCCGTGCAAAAGCGAAAATGCCTGCACTTTAAATGTCGCAGGTTCATCTACACCATAACTTTGTGCCCCAATAGGATTATAGGTAATGTTCTTAATATCATCTTTATTGAGTAGCTTTGGCGACTCATCTGCAAAGAAGAGACTTTTGACACGTCTATACTCTTCTACCGTACCATGATAGTCCAAATGGTCAGAGGTGACATTGGTATGTACTTTGAGTGCAAAGTTTAAGCCTTCAATGCGTTTTTGGTCTATCGCATGAGAACTTACTTCCATGATAAAATAGTTACATCCAAGCTCAAATGTCTGCTTCATATTGTGCAGTGTTTCTAGTATGGATGGCGTAGTCATACTCTTCTCTTCTAGTCGCTTCTCCTGCGCAAATAGACCACGTGTACCCTGCAAGGCAGGCTTCTCATCCAAATCGAGTAAAAAAGAGTAAATAGCCGCAGTTACAGTCGTTTTACCATTGGTTCCAGTCACACCCACTACTTTCATTTCATCAATCTGCCAAGCTTCAATCAATTCAGAAGGGGTAATGTACTCTGGTTTTGTCTCAAGTGCATCAAAATAGCCAGAATTTTGTGCCGTTTTTAAAAAGAGTGTTTTGCTGTCTAGTTTACTTGTATCATCAGTGATGCTCATATAGGCATCTTTACTAAAGTCTAATTTCAATTTATCTACCACTTACCACATGATAAAGTGCAAGCACCTCTTGGTCGTTACCAAAAAGATGACTTGATGCATCTAGGTAGCCCAGTGCCATTTCATCAAAACCTTCATTTGAAAGCTGTGTCACAAAGTCTATAAATTCATCTTTATTCGTGATGACTACTTTTGTAGAAAACATAATATCCTCAAAGGTCTTTTTAAATGACCCTCTGCTCTCAACCAACTTTAAAAAGTCACTATAACCAATGCCATCGCCATACTCTACTTGCTCTTTTATAGGGTCAAGTAAAAGTTTTTGTATTTGTTCTTTGGAGGTATCAAGATTTTCTATAATCCCATCGATGATTTCAACTGCATCTTCCTGCTCAGTCTTAATCAACTGATAGTAGTCAAAAAGTGCCTGCGCTTCGTCTTCGCTTTCCTCGCCAAGATCACTCAAATACACACCAATCTTTGCTTCATCCAAAGTGGGATAATCTTTAAGTATTAACCCATAAGAACGCAATGCTTTGGCATAGTCCCCTTTAAGAAACGCATGTTCGGCACGTTCAAGCAATAACTCTTGGTTTACTTTACTCATATTAACCTAACTGGTCCAATTTGTCTTCAAAGCCATGTGGTACATTAACCACAGATATCTCTGGGTGAATCAATGTTTGCATCTGTCTTTCTACCCCAAATTTAATCGTAGTTCCAGAACTCCCACACCCTACACACGCACCTTGAAGCTGTACATATACTTTCCCGTTCTCAATTTTTAACAAGGTAATATCTCCACCATCAAGTTTAATGGATGGTCTTACCTTCTCTATGACGCTCTGGACTGCTGGTTGTAACTCTTCATCTGAAAATGGAATCACTGTTTCTCCTTAAATGATACCTATACACTAGATATCCTAATTAATAATATTATAACAAAACCATAGTAAATTCTTTGTGTACTATATGCTTTAGCTGTGTTATACACAAAAAGTGTTTCTTTGTCAATGGTAAAAGTTTGATTTTTTAAAAAGTAGAGCGTACCCAAGGCAAAAGCCTTGAAATACTATAACGCAGAAACAATTATACGAGTTCGATAATTGCCATAGGTGCTGCATCACCTTTTCTCATACGTGTTTTGATGATACGAGTGTAGCCACCGTTTCTATCAGCGTATTTTGGAGCGATTTCATTCACGATAGTGTTTGTAACCTCTTTATGTTGTAACATTGCAAAAATAGCTCTGTGTGCATTGAAATCACCTGAAGCAGCTTTAGTAATAAGCTTTTCATAGTAAGATCTAAGCTCTTTAGCTTTTGGCAATGTAGTCTCAATTTTACCTTCTTTTGTCAAAGCAATAGAAAGGTTTTTAAGAAGCGCTGCTCTATGAGAAGACGTTCTGTTTAATTTACGATAACCATGCTTATGTCTCATAATATTGTTCCTTTAAAATATAACCTAAAGCTTACGCTTTAAGTTGCTCAATTTTCTTCACAAGATTTACTCTTGTAACATCTGCGAGATCGAAGTCTGAACCAAATCCATGCTCTACGAGACACTCATTGATTTCATCCAAAGATTTTTTACCAAGATTTTTGATATTTTTAATTTCATTTTCAGTCATTAATACCAATTCACCGATAAATTTCATGCCAGCTCTATCAAGAGAGTTAAATGATCTTGCACTAAGACCTAAACTATCTACAGTTTGCATAAAAGGTTTAAGTTCGCTGTCATCATTACTTCTTTTAACCGGTGCTGCACTGATATCTAAATCAAGTACCGTATTAAAGACAGAAAGTTGCTTATTCATTACTTCTAATGCATTTGTAAATGCTTCAACTGGACCAATCTGACCATCAGTTTCCACATCAAAAATAATCTTTTCAAAGTTTGGATTGTCCTCTACAAGTACAGGGTCTATCTTATAGTTTGCTTTTCTTACAGGTGTAAAGAAGGCATCCAATGCGATAGCATCTCCATCTACATCATCTCTAAGATCTTCACTCGGTACATAACCAATACCTTTAGAGATAACAACGGTAAAGTTTAACTCTGCATCTTCGTTGAGTATTGCTAGTGGTAAATCACCATTGACAACTTCAATTTGATCATTGTTAAGATCTTCTGCTGAAACTTCTTTGTGTCCAGAGAAACTGTATTTTAATTCAACTCTATCACTCTCGTCTTTAATTTTAAAACGAATGTTTTTAAGGTTGATAATAAATACAGCAACATCTTCATGCATACCTCTGATGTTATCAAACTCGTGTGCAGCACCTTCGATTTTAATCGAAATTGGTGCATACCCGATAGAAGAACCCAAAATGAGTCTTCTTAGTGGGTGTGCGAGTGTAACAGCATAACCGCTTTCAAAAGGATACGCGATGATTTCAGCACGGTTAGCGCTGATTTCATTCACTTCTACCTCTGTTGGCATAAATGGTGCAACTTTAATTTTTCTCATTAATAGCCTTTACTTATGTATTATTTAGAGTAAAGCTCGACGATTAGACGCTCTTCAACTGGGATTGCGATTTCTGCTCTTTCTGGAATTCTTGTAAAAAGACCAAAAAGTTTTTCTTTATCCATGTCAACCCATTCAACCATACCAGTTTGGTTAGTTAATTCGATTGCTCTTAAAATCTGTGGATTAGTCTTAGACTTCTCTCTGATTTCAATTTTTTGACCTGCTTTTACTCTAAATGAAGGAATATCTACTCTTTTCCCATCTACAAGTACATGTCCGTGATTTACGAATTGTCTAGCAGACGCTCTAGTCGTTGCAAAACCCATTCTGTAAACTACGTTGTCAAGTCTTTGCTCAAGAAGTTGGATAAGGATTGCACCTGTGTTACCATCTTTTGAGTTTGCTTCTTTGTAAAGTGCTCTAAATTGTTTTTCAGAAACACCATACATAAATTTAGCTTTTTGCTTCTCTTGAAGTTGAAGACCATATTCTGAAATCTTTGTTCTTCTTTGACCGTGTTGCCCTGGAGCATATGGTCTTTTTTCTAATGCAGATTTACCAGCAAGTCTACGCTCACCTTTTAATCCTAAATCAACGCCAAGTCTTCTTTCTAGTCTTTCAACTGGACCTCTATATCTTGCCATGCTTATACCCTTCTCTTCTTAGGTGGTCTACAACCATTGTGTGGAAGTGGTGTAATATCTTTTAAAGATGTTACTCTAATTCCTTCTGTTGCACCAATTGCTTTAACAGCAGTATCTCTACCAGAACCAGGACCTTGAACTTTAATGCCTACTTCTTTTACGCCATTTTCCATTGCTTTAGTCATAGCATCTTGTACTGCTTCTGTTGCTGCAAATGGTGTTGATTTTTTAGAACCTTTGAAACCCAAAGACCCTGCAGAACTCCAAGCGATAACATTTCCCATTTCATCTGTTACTGTAATAACAGTGTTATTGAAAGTTGCAGCTATATACACTACAGCTTTCGCTATACTTTTTTTTGCTTTTTTCTTAGCCATATTTAACTACTCCTTATGCCGCGCCGACAGTTTTACGTTTACCCTTACGAGTACGCGCGTTTGTCTTTGTTTTTTGACCACGACAAGGTAGCCCTCTTCTGTGTCTAAGTCCTCTGTATGATCCTAAGTCCATAAGTGCTTTAATGTCTAAAGTTACTTTTTTTCTAAGATCACCTTCAACCATTACATTTTCTTGAATGTCATTACGAATAAGTGCAGCTTGTGCATCTGTAAGCTCATGAACTCTAATGTTATAGTCAAGACCTGTTCTTGTCAGAATATCTCTTGATGTCTTTAAACCGATTCCAAAGATGTAAGTAAGTGCATACTCCATTCTTTTTTTCTGTGGTAAATCAACCCCTGCAATACGAGCCATGTTTATCCTTGTCTTTGTTTATGTTTTGGATTTTTACAAATCACGCGTACGATACCTTTGCGTTTAATGATTTTACAATCATCACACATTTTCTTTACTGATGGTCTAACCTTCATTGGTTAACTCCTACGTTGTATTTACACTTCATTTGTTGCGTGGATGGATGATGTAAATCCATCCAATTCTTGAGTAAGCAGTGTCACTTAATCAAAAATTCTTCGCGCAGTTTCCTATACCTAATAGTAATAGGGAGGGGGATTATACCGAAATGATTGTTAATGTTTTCTTATGAGGAGTTTTAAGGCTTTTTAATTTCTTCTTGAATAATTTTTACAAGTTGTTCAATAGGTATATTTGCAATACTGTTTTTCTCATACATCTCTACAAGATAAACTATATTATTTTTATCTACATAATAAGTAATGACTCTGAAACCACCTCTTTTACCAATATTTTTACTTGTATTTGCTACTCTTATTTTATAAATATCATCACCTAAAAAAGTACCTGTAGTCGGCTCTTTCTCCAATACTTTTACAAGTGATTGAATATCTTTAGCAAGATTTTTATTTTTCTTGCTCAACTTTTTTATTTTTCTATAAAAGTTTGGTATATATTCAACTTTAGTCATTGGCTAATTCTTTGAACAACTCCTCAACAGGTCTAGCATTTTTAATAGCCTCACCACTAGCTATATCTTTCATAGCGGTTCTAAAACTGTTTAAAACTTCTTCTTTTGTTTCGGTCGTTTCAATTTCAAATGAAACACCTTTAAAATTAGAAGCAATCGTTTTAAATGCTTCGATTACATCTTGATTTTTATCATCAATCGTAAGTGTCATTGTAGTCATACTTAACTCCATTATTTTATACTATATCTTCTAGTATATCAAATTTTTATAAATAATCAAAAAAATTATAGTTTAGCTCACGAATCGAACAAGTCAAACTTTCTGTTAAGTACCTTAATCAAGACTGATTCTCTGTGTTTCAAAGCTTCAATATTCCATTTGTAATAACTTAATATATCCTGTGTATTTTTAAATGAAGTGATCAAGTTATCTTTATTTTTATATGCTTCTTTCTTTTTCTCAAAATCAAAATTTTATGCTTGGATATTTTTACGTATTGAAAGTAAAGTTAAGTTAGCAAGTGTATTTGTCCAGCGTGTTTCTCTATTACAATTTGTTCCACCTGTAAAAATTACAGATTTGAAAGAAAAACTTTTAAAATATAAGGAGCTTAATGAGAAGAGTTGGTGAATAAAAGATGTTGCCAAAAGGCAACACCCTCTATACTATTTGTATCTAAAAGTGATACGACCTTTGTCAAGACTGTAGGGAGTAAGTTCCACTTTTACAGTATCGCCAGGGAGGATTTTGATGTAGTGCATACGCATTTTACCTGCGATATGACAAAGCACAATGTGTTTATTGTCAAGCTCTACTCTAAATGTTGCATTTGGTAATGCTTCAACAACTTTACCGTCAATCTCAATAACATCATCTTTAGCCATGGTTGAATTCCTTTATGAATTTTTTACTTTAACTTTTGTGTTCAAATCGTGAAGCCCCTACATCTGTATTATGCTTCAGTCAAAATCACAGCTTTCCCGTCTACGACAGCAACTTGGTGTTCATAGTGAGATGATCTCAATTGATCCTCACTGATCACTGACCATTGGTCTTCGAGTAGCACAGGTTGCCCACTCTTTTGACATACCATAGGTTCTAAACAAAAGACCATACCATTTTTAATTTTGGGTCCTTGGTTAGGCTTACCTTCCAGATAGTTAGGGATGTTAGGCTCATCATGTGGTTTTGTACCGATACCATGACCACAATAGTCACGTAAAGGGACAAAGCCTGCTTCAGTGATATAGTCTTCAAGAAGTTTTGTAAGCTCTTTAAAACGCATACCCTGTTTAATGTTTTCAATCGCATGATAGAGTGCCCCTTTGGAACACGCTATCAAGGCTTCATCCTCAGCAGAGATTTTACCGACAGCCATAGTAATAGCTGCATCACCAAAATAACCATCTAGTTTTGTACCGATATCCAAACCCAATACATCACCCTCTTGGACAACCGTATCGTCTGGCACACCATGAATACACACTTCATTGAGTGAAGTACACACAGAACCAGTAAATCCGTAAAGTCCTTTAAACGATGGTACTGCACCATGTTCACGGATATAGGCTTCACCTAATGCATCTATTTCAGAAAGAGTCATACCTGGCTTAACAAGATCTTGAAGATATTGGAGTGTTTTTCCAACGATCTCGCCAGCTGCTTTGAGCTTGGCGATTTCGGCTGGTTTTCTAATAGCAATCGCCATTATAGACCTACGTTACCTAAAGTATCGTATTGGTTCATAGTTCTTTGTGCTTCTATTTTTCTCATCGTATCAAGTGCAACTTGGACGATAATCAATACGGAAACACCACCAAAATAGAATGCCGCACCCATACCTGAGATAATGGCAAATGGTACAGTAGAGATAATAGCTAGGTATATAGCACCTGAACCAGTCAATCTACTTGCTACTTCATTTAAAAATTCTTTAGTGTGCTCACCTGGTCTTACACCAGGGATGAATCCACCTTGTTTTTTTAAGTTATCTGCAATGTCTTTGGCATTAAATGCGATAGACGCATAGAAAAATGCAAAGAACATCACAAGTAAGAAAGTAACCACATTAAAGGTCAAACCACCAGGAGCCAATGAATCGGCGATAGCCACAACCCATGGTGTCGTACTTGACTGCAATACTGTCAACGGAAACATCAATACAGCAGAAGCAAAAATAGGAGGAATTACACCCGAAAGGTTTACTTTCACAGGAATGTAGTTCATCACTCTTTTTGTTTGGTTCTGCATAATAGTCTTACGGGAGTAAGAGATAGGTACTCTACGCTCACCAAGTTCCACATAAATAATAGCAAAAATCGTAATCAGCATAATGGCTAAAATAGCCAATACAACCATAAAGTTCATCTCACCTGCATTCACTGCTCTGATAGTATTTCCTATAGCAGCAGGTAGCCCAGAAACAATACCAGCAAAGATAATAAGCGAAATACCATTACCAATACCTTTTTGTGTAATCTGTTCACCAATCCACATAAGCAACATGGTACCTGTCAACATTGAGAATGTTGTCAAAATAGTAAATGTCATAGGGTCAATCATCACAGCACTCGCACCAGAACGACCTGTCATACTTTGTAGTCCCATAGAGACACCAATAGCCTGAATAACAGTAATAAAGATAGTGAAATAACGAATGATTTGCATATATTGTTGCATACCGTCACGCTCTTTTTTCATTTGACCAAGTGCAGGGAAAGTAGCAGAGAGGAGTTCCATTACGATGGAAGCAGTAATATAAGGCATAATACCTAAAGATATGATACTCAAACGGCTTACTGCACCACCAGAGAACATGTTTAACATACCAACACCATTTCCTGAGTTGTCATCAAAGAAAGCTTTGATGACACCCAAGTCAACACCTGGAGTTGGAATATAGGCTAAAACTCTGTACGCAAAAAGGAATCCTAAAGTAATTAGAATTTTCTGAGTTAAAGCATTGCCCATAATTATTTTCCGCTTGTTGTAACAGCTTCGTCTTTGATTTTAGACGCAAGATCTTTTGCGCTAGCACCAATCAACTTCACTTTAGTTACTGACTTACCAAGTTTATGTACAGACTTGATAGATTCGATAGTAATCTCAGCAAGTTCTGCAACTGCTTTGATTTTTTCTACATTGATTACATAAGGTTTCTCAACTCTAGATGTGAAACCTATTTTAGGCAATCTTTTGTAAAGTGGCATTTGTCCACCTTCAAAACCTCTTTTCTTAGAATAACCAGATCTTGACTTTTGACCTTTGTTACCACGTCCAGCTGTTTTACCTGTTCCTGAACCCTGCCCTCGTCCAACTCTTTTTCTATTTTTAGTTGAACCAGGAGCTGGTTGTAAATTATGTAAACCCATACTTTACCCCTTACGCTTTGATTCTAGTAAGTGCTTGAATCGTTGCTCTTACTAGGTTATTTGGGTTGTTAGAACCGATTGATTTGCTAAGAACATCTTGGATGCCTGCAAGCTCAAGTACTGGTCTAGCAGCACCACCAGCAATAACACCTGTACCCTCAGACGCTGGTCTAAGTACGATACGGCTCGCATTGAATTTGTGTTCAATGTCGTGTGCTATTGTTGTTCCTTTGATGTTTACTTTCACAAGGTTCTTGTGTGCATCATCTACCGCTTTTTTAATCGCATCAGGTACTTCTTTGGCTTTACCAAATCCGTATCCTATAGTACCTTTTCTGTCACCAATGACGACAAGCGCAGTAAATCTAAATCTTCTACCACCCTTTACAACTTTAGTAACACGACCGATATTAACAATTACTTCTTCGAATTCTTTTTCAATTTCTTCGTTTTGATTATTATTTTGCATCATGGTTCCTTAAAACTTGATTCCAGCTTCTCTAAGAGCATCTGCAAATGATGCAACAACACCATGGTATAAGTAACCATTTCTGTCGAATACTACATTTTCAATGTTTTTAGAAGCAAGATTTTTAGCCATTTCAGCCGCTACTTTTTTAACGTCTTCTTGGTTTGATTTTAAACCAAGTTTTCTACCATCTACAGAAGCCAATGTAACACCAGTAGTATCATTGATAGCTTGTGCATAGAAAGATTTGTTAGACTTAAATACAGATAGTCTAGGAAGAGTATCTGTTCCGAAGATCTTACCTCTTACTCTAGATTTTCTTTGAGCGCGAAGTTTATTTTTTCTTTTTTGAATACTTTTTAACATACTATCGCCCCTTACTTACCAGCTGCTTTACCAGCTTTTCTGATGATAACTTCATCTGTGTACTTCACACCTTTACCTTTGTAAGGCTCTGGTGGTCTGAATGATCTAATCTCAGCTGCTGCTTGACCAACGGCTTGCTTGTCTGTTCCGTTAATGGTAATAACATTTTTTTCAACTTTCATTTCAAGTCCCTCAGGGATGTCATAGTTAACATCATGAGAAAACCCAAGTTGAAGATTAAGTACTTTACCTTGAACAGCTGCTCTATAACCAACACCATTGATTTCTAAAGATTTTGAATAACCTTTGTCTAAACCGATAATAATGTTATTGAACAATGCTCTGTATGTTCCCCAGAACGCTGCATCTTGTTTCTCAACGCCTACTCTAGTGAAAGTTACTTCAGCGCCATCGATAGCGATTTCTACTCTACCGTGAGTTTCAAGTCTTTTTTCAAGATTGCCCTTCTTAGCCACGAGACATGTACCGTCTAGTGATACATCAATACCACTTGCCACAGTTACTGGTCTTTTTCCTACTCTTGACATCTTATCTCCTTACCAAATACTACAGATTACTTCGCCACCGATACCGCGTTTAAACGCTTCATCGTTTGCAATCACACCTTGAGAAGTAGAAACTACCAAAGTACCGTAACCATTTTTAAATGTTCTAATATCATCTTTACCTTGGTGTACACGACGCCCTGGCTTTGATATTTTTTTAATCTCATTGATAACGCTTTTTTCATTCTCGTCATATTTGAGAACTACTTTAATCGTTTTCTTGTTTCCATCTTCTTTTACTTTAAATGACTCTAAGTAACCTTTATCTACCAAAATAGATACTGTTGCTTCAATCGTTTTAGAGTGAAGAAGTGTTGTAACGTCTAGTCTTCTTTGCGCAGCATTTCTTATACGAGTAAGAGAGTCTGCAATTATGTCTGTCATCATCTTATTATTTCCTTACCAACTTGCTTTACGCATACCAGGGATTAAACCCTCGTTAGCCATTTTTCTTAAACATATACGGCAAAGACCAAAGTCTCTGTATACTGAGTGAGGTCTACCACAAATGTTACATCTTGTATATGCTTGAGAAGAGAACTTAGGTGCTCTCTTCTGCTTAGCTATCATTGATTTCTTAGCCATTAGTTTCTCCCTTTAGCAAAAGGCATTCCGAGCTTTTCTAAAAGCGCGAAACCTTCTTTATCAGATTCAGTACTTGTAACGATTACAATGTTCATACCATGTGTTTTAATTACTTTATCAAACTCAACTTCTGGGAACATAAGTTGCTCTTGAAGACCGAAGTTATAGTTACCACGTCCGTCAAAACCTTTTCTAGGTGTTCCTCTAAAGTCTTTTACTCTTGGAAGAGCAATAGATACGAGTTTGTCAAAGAAGTTATACATATTTGCACCTCTAAGTGTTACTCTAATACCTGTTGGAGCACCTTCTCTAGCTTTAAAACCAGCAACTGATTTTCTAGCATTCACTACAACTGCTTTTTGACCAGCGATAAGTGAGATAGTATCTGCCATGTTTGCAATAAGTTTAGAGTCTTTACCCTCTTCACCAGCACCCACAGAGATTACTATTTTTTCAAGCTTAGGTGTCTGCATCGGGTTTTTAATCCCACACTCTTCGCGGAGTGCTGGAACGATGTCATTGTACTTTTGCTTCATTCTACTCATAAGATTATGCCTCTACTTTTTTTACATTTGAGATGTGGATTGGCATTTCAACGTTGCTAAATCCACCCTCTTTGTTTTGTTCACTTGGTTTAACAGCTTTTTTAGCCATTTTACAACCAGAAACAATCACTGCTTCTTTTTTAGTAAGTACTTCAAGCACTTCGCCTGTTGTACCTTTATCATCACCAGCGATAACCATTACTTGGTCACCTTTTTTGATTTTGAATGTTTTTGCCATTACCATACCTCCGGTGCAAGTGATACAATTTTCATGAATCCTGCATATCTAGTTTCACGACTCACAGGACCAAAGATACGTGTACCTATTGGCTCTTTTTTGTCGTCAATGATTACAGCAGCATTGTCATCAAAACGAATAAGTGAACCATTTTCTCTTTGGATCTCTTTTTTTGTTCTAACAACAACCGCTTTAATAACCTTACCTTTTTTCACTTTACCAGTTGGAAGTGCCTTCTTTACAGAAGCTACGATAACGTCACCTACAGATGCATATCTTCTTTTAGATCCACCAAGAACCTTGATACACATGATCTCTTTAGCACCAGAGTTATCTGCTACATTTAATCTAGTAAAACCTTGGATCATTACGCTTCTCCTCTTTTTACTATCTCAAGAAGTCTGAAACTTTTTGTTTTAGAAAGTGGTCTACATTCAACTGCAGATACCGTATCTCCAACATTAATATCGTTTTTCTCATCGTGGATAAGATATTTTTTAAATCTTTTTACAGTCTTGTGATATCTTGGGTGAAGTACTCTTCTTTCTACTAAAACAGTAGCAGTTTTGTCTCCGGCCTTTTTAATCACAGTACCTGTTATTTGTCTTTTTGGCATAAATGACCCCTTACTTCGTAGCAGCTGTAATAGCTGTTTGAATTCTAGCGATATCTTTTTTCGCTACTCTTAACTCAGAAGTGTTTGTTAATTGCATCGTTTTTTGCTTTGCATTTAATGTGAACAATTCAAGTTTTTTCTCTTTAAGCATTGCTGCTAAATCAGCAACACTTTTATCTTTTAAATCAGTATAGTTCATTACTGTCCTTTAATGCGATAATTTTACATTTAAATGGCATTTTATGAATTGCAAGTGTCAATGCTTCTCTTGCAAGTTCTTCTTCAACACCCGCCATTTCGAAAATAATTCTTCCTGGCTTAATATTCATTACCCATCTATCAACAGGACCTTTACCTTTACCCATTCTTGTTTCAAGTGGTTTAGCAGTCAAAGGCTTATCAGGGAAAACTCTAATCCAAGTTTTACCTGTTCTGTTAATTTTTCTAGTCATTGTAATACGCGCAGCTTCGATTTGACGTGAGTCAATTCTACCAGCAGTTACCGCTTTTACTGCAATGTCACCAAACTCAATTTTGTTGCCGTTGAAAGATTTACCGCGATTACGGCCTTTCATCTGCTTTCTCCATTTTGTTCTTTTAGGCATTAACATAATTATTCACCTCTCTTTTGACGTGGTTTACGACCACCTTTTTTCTCTTCTGGTGCTTCAGCTTGAATACCTTTAGCAAGAACTTCACCTTTGAAGATCCAAACTTTGATACCCACGATTCCATAGGTAGTATGTGCTTCAGCAAAACCGTAATCGATTTTAGCTCTAAGCGTATGCAAAGGAACACGTCCTTCTAAATACCACTCAGTTCTAGCCATTTCAGCCCCACCAAGTCTACCAGAAACAGAAACTTTAATCCCTTTTGCACCTGATTTAAGTGCGCCTTGGATTACTTTTTTCATTGCACGTCTAAATGCAGTTCTTCTTTCTAGTTGAGTCGCAACGTTTTCAGCAGCCAGTTGACCTGAAGCTTGTGGACGTTTCTCTTCTTTGATGTTAATCGCTACATCTTTACCAAGCATTTTGATAAGTGTTGCTTTAAGTTTCTCAATATCTGCACCTTTTTTCCCGATAATAATACCAGGTCTAGCAGTCACGATGTTGATTCTTAATTTTTTAACTGTTCTTTCGATGATGATGTTAGAAACACCTGCATAGAAAAGTTCTTTCTTTAAGAATTTTCTGATTTTATAATCTTCAGCGATAAAATCAGCAGTTCTACCTTTAGCTGGAAACCATCTTGATTCCCAGTTTCTGTTGATTCCAAGTCTTAGACCTATTGGATTTACTTTCTGACCCATTACGCGTCCTTCTTAGTATTTTCGGTTTTTTCAGCTACGCCAACTTCTACAAGAATGTGTGCTGTTGGTTTAATGATTCTAGAAGCTGTACCTCTAGCTCTTGGTCTCCATCTTTTCATAACGGCTGCTTTATCAACTCTACAAGAAGTAATCGTTACTTCTTCAGGTTCAAAGTCACCGTTAGCAACTGCAGATGCAATTACTTTAGAAACGATACCCGCTGCTTTGTTAGGCATAAACTCTAGCGCTGCAAGTGCAAGTTCAGCATTCATACCCTGAACTTCTCTAGCGATAAGTCTAGCTTTTGTAGGAGATACTCTTACAAATTTCAATAATGCTCTACTCATATTAACCTACCTTCTTCTGAACAGAACCTTTATGGCCCTTAAATGTTCTAGTTGGTGCAAACTCACCGAGTTTGTAACCTACGTGATTTTCAGTTACAAATACTGGTACAAATTGTCTACCATTGTGTACATTGATAGTTAAACCAATAAACTCAGGGAAGATCACAGATCTTCTTGACCAAGTTTTGATTGCTTTTTTATCGCCAGACTCTTTTGCTGCCAATACTTTTTTCATTAGGTGACCATCGATAAATGGACCTTTTTTTGTCGATCTTGCCATATCTTAGCCCCTTACTTTTTACGCTTAGAGATAATTAACTTATCACTAGCTTGTTTTTTACGAGTTTTAAACCCTTTAGCAGGCGTACCCCATGGAGATACTGGATGTCTACCAGAGTTTGTCTTACCTTCACCACCACCGTGTGGGTGATCGATAGGGTTCATCGCAGAACCACGTGTTTGTGGTCTGATACCAAGGTGTCTTGAACGTCCAGCTTTACCGATTACTATATTTGAAAAGTCTTCATTTCCAACAGCACCAATAGTTGCCAAACACTCACCAAGAATGTATCTCATTTCACCAGATGGAAGTCTAAGTGAAACGTATTTACCATCTCTACCCATGATTTGTGCATAACCACCCGCTGAACGTGCGATTTGACCACCATGACCTGGGCTCATCTCAATGTTGTGTACCAATGTACCTACAGGGATGCTCATTAACTTCATACAGTTACCTGTTTTGATGTCAAGACCAGCATCTGCAGACATGATTTTATCACCTACGTTAAGACCTTTTGGTTGAATTACGTATCTTCTGTCACCATCAACATATTTGATAAGACAAATTCTACAGTTTCTGTACGGGTCGTACTCAACAGTTGCAACAGTTCCTTCGATATTAAACTTATTTCTTTTAAAGTCGATGATTCTGTATAGTTTTTTAGCACCTGCTTCTCTGTGACGAGAAGTGATTCTACCGTTACTGTTTCTACCTGCAGATCTTGGAAGATTTTTAAGTAGTGCTCTAACACTTGCTTTAGCCGTGATATCACCGCTATCAAGGTTAGTCATATAACGACGTGAAGGTGTGGTTGGTTTATATGTTTTAATTGCCATCTTCTATCCTTATACCGCTAAGCTTTCGATTTTAGCATCTTCAGGAAGTTTAACGTAGAACTTTTTAGTGTCTACTCTCTTACCTTCGATACCTTTAAATCTTTTCACTTTACCGTTTACTCTCATTGAGTTCACTCTAAGTGGGTTAATGCCAAAGAATTCTTTAAACACTTCTTTAAGACCATTTTTAGTCATTCTAGGAGTGGTTTGAACTACGATGATACCATCTTCTTGAAGAGCCAAACTCTTCTCTGTATACATAATTGCTTTAATATCTGTAATAT
This sequence comes from Sulfurovum sp., assembly GCA_027012955.1. Classification (GTDB taxonomy): domain Bacteria; phylum Campylobacterota; class Campylobacteria; order Campylobacterales; family Sulfurovaceae; genus Sulfurovum. Next base: position 18,807 of record JALUYL010000086.1, on the reverse strand, counting down.
CTGCCATATTAAGCCTCTTTTGTCAATTTATCAAATACTGCTTTTTCAATCACAATTGAGTGATATGCAGCTGCAAGGTAAGCGTTAAGCTCATTTGGTTCGATAAGGTATGCATTTTGCAAGTTTCTAAATGCTAAGAAAGTCTTATCATCTATCATCTCTTTTACTACAAGTACATCTCTTTGCTCTAACCCGTTAACAAATGCGATAGCATCTTTAGTTTTACCAGACTCAATCGCAATTGAATCTACCACTAAAAGTTTATCATTCGCTGCCATATCTGCAAGTGCATGCATCAATGCCAATCTTTTTTGTTTCTTGTTTACTTTTTGATCATAGTTTTTGTTTGTACTTGGACCAAATGCAACACCACCACCTACAAATATAGGAGATCTTATTGAACCTGCTCTTGCACGTCCTCCACCTTTTTGAGCCCATGGTTTTTTACCACCACCACTTACATCAGATCTAGTTTTAGTCTGTGCTGTGTTTGCTCTAAGTCCAGCTGCATACGCTTTACAATAAAGGTAAAGGTTGTGCGGGTGAACATCTAAAAATGATGCAGGAAGGTCTGTTGTTTTAATTACTGTTGTTTTCATTATTTAACTATCCTTACTAAGCCTCTAGCCCCATTGTGACCAGGAATTGAACCTTTTAATACCAAAATACCATTTTCAGCATCAAATGAAATAACATCATTTTTTACTGTTGTTTGTGTATTACCGTATTGTCCAGGCATTTTTTTACCTTTTTGAACACGCCCAGGCCACTCAGCATTACCGATAGAACCAATACGTCTACCAAATCTGTGCCCGTGTGACGCAGGTCCACCACCAAATCCGTGACGTTTCATACCACCAGAAAAACCTCTACCCTTAGTATCTAAAGATGTTTTTACCAATGTAGTTTCAGAAAGAATCGCTGTGCTTAAATCGCCAGTTTCAGTTCCTTCAGCAACTTCGATAGTCATAAATTTGTTAAACTCTTTAGATACACCAAATTTAGTCTGTTGACCTTCGATGCTCTTATTAAGTTTTTTACTTGAGTTGTACGCGACAAGTGCTTTACCGTCTTCTTTCACTTCACAAACTTTCGTTTCAATGACTTTAAGAAGGGTAACTGGAACACTTGGTACATCAACAGTTCTGCTCATACCAATTTTTTCAATAATAAATTCCATTCTCTACTCCTACTTGTCCATTGATCTAATTTCAACTTCGATTTCAGGTGCTAAGTCTAACTTCATAAGAGAGTCTATAGTATCTGAAGTAGCCGAAACGATGTCGATCATTCTTCCATGAATTCTGATTTCAAATTGCTCACGTGCATCTTTGTTTACGTGTGGCGATTTAAGAACAGTATAACGCTTCAATTTAGTTGGCATTGGAATTGGCCCTCTAATCTCTGCACCTGTACGTTTAACTGCATCTACAATAGCAGCAACTGATCTGTCTAACACTCTGTGATCGTAAGCTTTAAGCTTTAATCTAATTTTTTCCATATTTTACCTTTAAAGAACTCGTTAGCAAGGCAAAGCCAAGGTGCCTAAACACAGGGCAAATACAGTGAATGTACCCTCTAACATAAATTTAGGAACGCGAATTATACCCAAAGTTTTTGAAAGGTGCAATACTTTTAACCCCAAAATAGGTACAATACTGAAAAATATTTCCTTTTAATAAGGAACAATATAGGTATTTAGCTATGCAATTACTCGAATATTACCAAAACCAACTACCAAACAGTGACTTTTTTGTACCCAGAAAATGCCATCTACCCACAGAGGGAGACATCAACCTCTATGGTGTACGTGGTGCAGGGAAGACATCCCTTATTTTAGACTATATATCTCAAACTCCTGAAGAACAAGTCCTCTACATAGACCTAGAAGATCCAAATCTCATTTTTAACACACTAGATAGACTTACGCTGCAACATTATATAGATAAGCATAACATTCAGCTTTTAGTTTTAGACCATTATGTAGAGGGCTTGTTTACTTCATTTCCAAATGTCACACAACTCATCCTTGTCACACGCTTACCTATAAAAGAGAAGCACTTTATAGGTGTAGAACTATTCCCACTAGACTATGAAGAGTTCCTAGCCTTCGAGAACAGCGCTGCCCAAAATCGTGGGTTTAACCATTTCCTACGTTCAGGAACCCTACCTCTTCTTGCGCGCTCTCAAAAAAACAGCCAGCACGCGATGAAAACATTCTTTCAAAGCGCATTTGATACACAAGAACAAAAACTACTGCTCCTTCTCGCACAACATCACACAAAACATCTTACAACCCATCAAATTTATACCTTTGCCAAAGAGAAATTCAAAATTTCAAAAGATTGGCTCTATAAAACCATCAAACATTTTACCGAAGAGAAACTCATACTCTTCATCGATGATCGCTATCAGAAATCTGGTAAAAAAATGCTCCTCTTTGACTTTGCCTTTGCCAAATACCTCACACTGGGACAACCCTTTATCCTACAGTTTGATACCATGATTGCTCTTGCACTTATGAAACATCACATAGGAGTACAGACATTGGGGATACATGGCTACATTACAGAGGAGGACGAACTCATTATCCCTGCTCCCTTTGAGAGCGAAGAGAGTCTTTGGGTCAAGTCACAAAATAAATTTAGCCTCTACAAAAAATACGGCATCAAAAAAGTCACCATCATCACTGTCGCAAATGCTTATGAGTACACTATAGAAAAACTACACTTTGAAGCCTTGCCTTTTGACGAGTGGTCAGTCATCAATGATGAGGAAGACGCGTAGGGTGGGTTCACCCACCGTCAAAAAAAAATCCAATCCTCTGATTCAATCCAATTTCTCATAAACGGTGGATATACCCCCAAGGGCATTTCCGATGGGCAATCCACCCTACGCGTCCATTATCCCTGCATAAGCTTCGCTCTGCTATAATTCGCGTGCCTCTTTTTAGACCTGTGCAACGGGATTGGAAGACAACGGGTCAGGATGGGAACATAGCAGCCCACCTTCCTTTACTGGGTGCCGCAGGTATCTGGAGAGGGGTACTACAATCGAATCAATAATCTAAAATTACTTTTTATTTTCTAGTTCGATAATATAATCAGTCAAATGCAACCAGTTGCATGAGCCAACTGCTGAAATTGTCACAGTGACAGCGCAGTAAAGATGAACTTTGTTCATTTTACGTCTTATTAATGTATTGAGAGGTGTCCGAGTGGTCGAAGGTGCAGACCTGGAACGTCTGTGTGGGGTAACTCACCGAGGGTTCGAATCCCTTCCTCTCAGCCATAGAAATTCAACAACCCCCATCTATGCCCCTTGTACACGTACTTTGAGCTAGTTTAAGGTTTCTAAAGAATCATTTTAGTAACCTATTTTCAAAAAAATTACCCTCTAATGACCTTTTGTAACACCTTTTAACCCAAATTATCATGCACATTATTAATTTTCTCTACGATCAAAAGTTATCTTGCAATACAACTTATGTCTTATTATTTTCTTTTATCAACGCATTTCCATTTCTAAATTCTTCAACTAAATATATATTTTCTAACTTATCAAATAGAGTTGTAGGTACATGCTCAAACACTATGATTTGAAAATCATTATTATCCTTTATAACACTATTCATAAAATTATTAAGTAACTTAAATACATATTCTATTTTAAACTGGTCAGTTTCTTTTATATTCTTATAGTCATCACCTTCATCGCCATAATAAGGTTTACTGGGTTGATCCATAATTAAGTATGGGGCAATATAAGGAACTTCATTTGATAAAATAACTTTATGTATTCCAAGAAATAATAATATATGTAAAAACATATCTATAGAACTACTACCAGTATTAACAACTTTATCACTATGAGGTTGTCTCAATTCAAGTTTTTTATCTTTATAATTAAATGCTGACCTATGATGTTGATAGTTATCTAAAGCATCTTTAAGAAAGTTAATATCATCTTGTATCATTTCTTCTAAAAAACTGATTGTTAATTTTTTCTGTTCACTAGTATCATTAATAACTAACTTATTTAATTGATCTTCAATTTCAGTGGTATCATATTGTTTAGGAATTATTCTTTGTTCTTTGTTATTATATAATTCTAATTTACTTTTAATTTCTCCTAAAAACACATACATCTCAATATCATCTTCAAAATTTTTAACTTGATCTGGGATTTCTTTTAATTTCTCTTCTAATTTTCTGATTTTTCCCTCATACTCTTTTATTAAATTAGTTACTTTTATATCAATAGGAGTTTTATTTTTAATAGCTTTTTTAATAATTCCAAAATCTTTTTCAAGTGCATCTATAATAATAGTAAAAATTGATGTTTTAATAATTTCATTTTCGTTCTGATTAAGATAAATGATTGGTTTTAAACTATCTTCAGTTTCTCGTAAATTATTTTTATATAAAATATACTCGTTTTCAAAACCTCTTAAGTTATCAATTTTTTTTCTAAATAAATATATATCTTTTTTTATAGACTGATATTGTTCTGTTTTTCTTTCTTTTACAATATTTAATGTATCAGTGACTATAGCATTTAAATTTTCTACAGAATATTCAATATCTGCATCACTTTCTATTAATCCATACTCTTTTGATTTCTTGAATAACACTGCAATTTCATTGTAAAATGAATTTTGTTTAATAGAGATATTATCTTCTTTCTTTTGCAGTTTTTCTAGTTTTTCTTCAAGTTTTATTTTTGTTTCTCTATGTACAATATTTTCTATTGTTTCTATACCTAAGGACAAGTCAAAGATTCTTCCTAATGCATCACGATATCTTTGTACATTTTGTTTATCAAAAAATATATCTTCATTATCAATAGTAGAGTATGATAATGTGTTAAATAATAAAAAGTATCTCAAAGATATTTTTGTATCTTTTCTTATACCATTAGCACCATAGGGCATTATTACACTATTGGTAATACTAAACTCTGACTCTAAATTTTTTTTCAATTTTTTATCATCAGTATCTGTAATAGAAGGCTCACCTATAGGTTCTTCTCCTAATGATGAGAAATAATAGTTATTTGATACTTTTTTAAAAATGGGTGCTTGTCTGGCTATGAAATAATCTTTATCATTTATCACAAAATGAATTCCATACCATTTTACATTTTCATTAATAACATCTTCTGATATTTTGTGTTCACTTGCAAATAAACAGTAGTCGATAATCTGTAAAATAGCTGTTTTACCTGTACCACTACCACCAGTAATCACATTTACTTTATTGGGTTGAAATTCTACTTCTCTTTTTGTACCATTATTACACCATAAAATAACTTTCTTGAAATAAAATTTCATAGTTCAATCCTTAAATTTAAATAGAGTTTTTCAGTACCTTCATTTAATACTGTTGCTATATTTTTAGCTGACTTATATATTTTATTAACTCTCTTTCCCATCTTTTTATCATAAGGAATATTTTTTAGTAAGCGTACCTTATTTTTTTTAAGTTGAATAATTTCAATATCATTCAAAAATTGTAAAGTATTCAAAGTTAATGGAAGACTTTGATAAAACCTTTTATTAAAATTTGAAAAATACCTATTCTTATCAATAATCAAACCATCTAAACTCAAAACTTTTACACTTGCATGACTTAGATGATTTAATAATTGTTTATGAGAGATAATAGGCATAATTAAAAGTATTTTTGTAATATCTATGTCATCATTAAATTGTTCTAGTATTGCTATAATTGAAGATGAACAAATACCAATATTATTGTAAAATTCGTTATTCATTGCTGTACCTCTCTTCCCAATCTTTTCTCCAACCAATTTTCAAATTATCTGAAAGATGATAAAACTCACCATTACTATGTTGTGTATCAAGTTCTAATGAAGAAATCACTAATTTTTCTTTCCTCAAACTATCAACTATTAAAAGTGCCTTTTCTTGTATTCCCTCTTCTGACAATGGTCTTCTATTTTTTGAACGGAACTCATTTCGCCATATAGCTATAACTTCTTTTTCAAAATCTTCAAGTTGATCTATGGTTAACTCTGATTCAGACAACCAACTATTTATGTTGTTTTGTATTTGTAGTTTAAATTTTGTAAATTCAATAATATCATCAATATCATCTTCAGAAATATCATCTATATCTATTAAATGTTGAATAAAATTTTGTTCTAACAGATTATCAGGTAGTTTAATATTAAATTTTTTAATTTGTAAATTTGTATTTCGAGCTTGGTCATAATAAATTCTATATTGTTTATAATACTCATCAAAGTTAATAATAATTTTTTTATTATCTGTCACTGTTCGAAAATTTGTTTTTCTAATATCTGAGTCAAGATTTCTAAATAACTCATCAATGCTCTCCGCAGGTATCATCGCAGACTTTAAAGCTTCTTTGCATTTATCAATTAAATTAATTTCATTTAAATTAAACTCAATGTTTTGTAAAAACTGTTCCAATACATTATCATCTAATGATAATAGTTTTGCTTTATACTTTATAATATCTTGATTGTCTGTAGTAATATCATGAATTTTAGTTTTTAAAGTAGTAAAATTAGAAGAAGCTGTATTAAACTCATCTAGTAATTTAATAAAAGTATTGTTATCGGTAGAAGACTTATTCGTAACTAAAACAAAGTAAGTTTTTTTTAAAAAATCAACTTGTTCATTAATGTTGATTCTGCCATCCTCACTATCAGTTATAACTTCACACCAATTGTATAAAGTATGCCATAAATCAATATCAAGTGTCGTTAGATTAACTACATTTCCAGTTGCAGTTTTTCGGACACTATGCTTCACTTGTACAAGTATTTGTATATCATTTTCTAGTTCAGAATGAACATCATCTTTAACTTCCAAACCAACTGACTGCCCACTTTGTAAGCTAAAAAGCTTATACAAAAAATAATAATATTGGTAGTCAAATGCTATAGCAATTGCATCGGCACTTGTTTTATCATATTGTGTAGAATTTGACATATAGTAACCCTCTTCCCACTTAGAACTTATAAAGTATACCTAAAATGAGTTAATTTTAATAAATTTTTCTTACGAATACAGTTTTCCATAAGCATTATTAATCTTCTGAAAAATCTCTTTTGCTTTATCCGTATTCACAAGTGCTAAATCGGGATGATATATTTTTGCTAATTGCCTATAGGCTTTTTTTATCTCTTTTTTTGTAGCTGTTTTTTCAATTCCTAAAACTTCATAAGGATTATTTGAGTCCCCTCTTGAAGTGGTCTTTCTTTCTTCTTTTTTAGTTTCTTGATATTCTCTTTTTTGAATATAGTTTTTCAATCTCTTTTTTTGTTAAATACCGTTCTCTTTGATTATCTGTTTTTAGTTTTTTTATCTTCTTACTTTTAACTGGGTTTCGTTCTTTAAAAAGATTTTCTTCAATAGCTACATTAAAAAGCGTACCTAAAAAGTTTATCGTATCATTTACAGTTGCAGGGTCTAACCCTTGCTTTTTTAACTCTGCTTGATAAGCAAGTATTTTATCAGTAGTAATACTGTAAATATTTTCATTACCAAATTTCTTTTTTTGATTTGGTTGCATACTTTTGACAAGATCTCACATTATCTTTTACATATACTTCTCTTTGTTTAAAATATATATCTGCTATCTCATTTAAAGTGATGATGACTTTTCTTTTTCTCGTAGCTAGTATAGGTGCTTCTTCTCCAAGCCTTAGACTATTCAAAACCTCTATTCTTTTTTGATTACAAAATGCTTCTGTAATCCCCATAGATTTATCTCCTATTTTTAATCTCTTCAATTTGTTATACTCGTCTTTATAAGTAATGGAGTATGATGTGTCTCCATTTACTTTTTTATAATGCTGAACGGATGAACCATATTTTTTAGAATTTATGAAAATCATTGTCTAATCCTTGTATTAATCTCATGTAATTAATTCTATATAATTTAATCTTCATTTTAGTAACCCATTAGTAACTATTTGTTGTTAAATTAGAAAATATTTGATGTGAGTATGATAAGACAGTAAAACTTCAAAAAAGCCCATATGGTAGGCTATAGAGAGGTTTGAAGAGACTTTAAGAATTATGCTAAAAATAGTCTCTAATTTTCCCTTCCTCTCAGCCAGTACATTTACATATCGCTTCAAAGCCAGATACACTGGGCATTTCACGCATTTTCATATTTTTGTTAAATCAAATTGGTAACCTATCAATCACTTTTCGCATCTTAGCATTAAAATCATACTGCTCTATACTATAACAAAGATGCAATTTTAAACGTTCTTCATAGTTTTTTCTATACGCTTCTTTTCCCTCATCACTTAAAAAAGAGTGTTCTATCATCTCCATGACTTTAGGAGTACTAACAAGGATGTGTTCAAATATCTTTTCAAGGCGTTTAGTCTTAATACCTATTTTATCTGCAAAAAGTTCAAAATCTTCCAAGGTATAATATCCCATAGCTTCAAAAGCCTTTGTAGGATTATCTCCTTCATCTTCAAATAAATCTAATCCCATATATCCTTCTTCATTAGGTATATGATAACGTGTATAGAGTAGATCATAGTTAGGCGTTAGACTCCTGTCTTTTCTCCCTTCTGCACGATAGAGTGAAAAGTTCTTTAAGTGTGCATCTGCATTGCCTATGAGATAATTAACTACTATACGCTTATAGAAATCTTCCAACGCAGGCATCGATGCAGGAATATACATCTGTATTGCTTTGGCACAAGCTTCATAAGAGGACTCATATTTATAGTTTCGTCCTTGCCTGTCAGAGGTATATTCAAGTACTGCTGCAAAATCTTCTTGGTCGAGCTTCTGCCCATTTTTAGCATAGTCAAAACGTTTAGTAATATATGCTAGTTCACCCGTACTAAAAGGAATGAGTGCAGAGCCAGCCGTAGGTATGTTAAATATCTGCTTTGAGATCTGCATACTTAAGTGTTCATTCGCACAAATGTCATGGCTGTTATCAACCTGTTCTTCAATAGGAGCAGGCTTGAGGATATAGTGTCCTTCTATATCTGTAGTAATTAACGTGTTATTCTCATCAAAGGTTAAAGAGAGTTTATCCTGTACTCCAGAGATAGAGATACGTTTTGCATACTCTTTGCGTTTTTGATAAAACTCTTGTTTATCAAAAGTAAGTGCTTGGACTTTTTTACCATCAAAAAGCTCTTTGGTACACTTAGGACAATATATCTTAGCTGTCTCTACCATACAACTATGACATCTCATCTGATATCTCCTTTAAAGTGATAGACCCTATAGTATTAAACTCTGTTGTTTTAACGAGTCTCGTAAAATGATCATCCGAATCTATTTTAAGTTCTCTACACTGCATCTCTTTGATGCTACCTTCAGCCAAAAGATTAAAGAAGAAAGGAAAAAGTATATCTGAACTAAAAACTTCTTCTCTCAATGGAAAATGCACAGAGATGCTCAAAGCTTCTTTGTTTTGCAAATAGCCAGATGCATACTGAAAGGAGTATACCCCTGCATCATCTTTCTGAAGCAAACCTATCTCCTCACCATTCCTATATACTTTTGCATTTTGCACCTATCTATCCTTTAATCTCTAGACTACATGCAAGACCTAGCACTTCTATAAGCTTTTCTAGTACATCCAATGTTATGTTACCCTTGCCCTGCTCTAGTTTTGAAAGTGTGGTAGACCCTATCTCTGCCATCTCACATAAATCTACCTGTTCTAGCCCTAGCTCTTTACGTCTTTGCTTTATTTTCAGACCTATCTCTGCTTTTAAGTCCATAGTTTAGACCTTTTTATTTACACTATAGCATAAATAATTATAAAATGTGGTAGATTTTATTTAAAAATTAGGTTTTATTTATAATATAGTGTAAATATTTTTATTTTATAGGGTTGTTAGTTGTTACCAGTCCCTTATGTCTATGTAACATATACCTTACAATGTTTAAATGAGTATTAAGTATCATATAATATACTTATATACATACTCCACATACCATATCACTAGCACTATTAGCTGCTAATTTCCCACTCCTTTCAGCCAGCGGAACTACTTCTTTTCACTCTTCCATTCCACTCATTTAAAAACCCAAAGAATTTTATAGTATACTAAGCCCAATATTATTATGACAAGGTAACTTCATGAAAAAACTCTCGTTATGGCTCTCTATCTTAGTTTTGCTTTCTTTTACAGGGTGTGACTCTCCTGAAGTCGCTGGTAAGAATGTGAAAAAAGAATATTTTACAGGTGGAAAGATACGTACCGAATTTATTATGGATAATGATAGTGGTCAAAATGGTCTTCTAAAAACCTATGGATATGATGGAAAGATTACATCTACTATCGTGATACGTAATGGTGTAAAAAATGGTGTTGAAAAATGGTTTGACCAAAAAGGGCGTCTTGTAAGACGTGTTCCATATAAAAATGGACGCATCCACGGTACGCTAACGGAGCTTTACCCAAATGGTGATACCTTTGCTCTAGTACCATATGTTGAGGGTATACGACAAGGAGTTGCACAATCATTTAACAAAGATGGTAGTGTATATAAAAAAGTGGTCTTTAAAAATGGAAAAATTATCAACTAGCCATTAACCTATGTCTATCATCCCTCACTATATCCACATTATCAAGCCAAAACTGAAACATATCTACCTCAGTTTTGATGATGAGGGCACACTCGTCATCAAGTCTCCCAAAATCTCCCAGTCACATATCGAAAAGCTTTTACTCAAAAAGGCTGCCTGGATTACCAATGCTCGTAAAAAGTTTGATGCCAAAAAAGGAAAGAGTATTGACTTTAAGGGGATAGCTGAACTCTATTTTTTAGGGGAAGCGCATATATTAGACTTAGTACCTTACAACAAAAAACGGACAAAACTAACTTTTGATGGAGAGACTTTTACACTTTACTACAGTACATGGGATAAAAAGATATTTCAAAAACATATCGATGCTTTTTATAAACAAGAAATTACACAATATCTTCCCAAGTTAGTTGCCCAATGGGCAGAAACAATGCAGGTTGATTTTCAAAGTATTCGCTTTCGAAAAACAAAACGGCAATGGGGTTCATGTTCTGCAAAAAATGACTTGAGCTTTAACACTATGCTCATGAAACTTCCACTACCTATTATAGAATATGTGGTAGTCCATGAACTCTCACATATACTACATAAACACCATCAAAAAGCATTTTGGGACTGTGTAAAGTCTTATTTACCCAACTATTCTATGCTCGTAACCCAATTGAAAAACTTTACTACTTAAGGCTTATTATGGACATCTATCTTCTCGCATTTCTACTCATCATACTAATAGGTTCAGTACTTGTATATATTTACTATCTTAAAGAAAAAAAAGACCAACTCGACAGCATACGTAGAGGCTTTTGCCCCCACTGTAAGCAAGACACCATAGAACTTACCGACAAACGTTCAGGAGGCTGTTCTGGACCACAGTTACTCTCTTTTGAGTGTCTCTCTTGTGGGTATACCAATAGTTTTGCTGTAGACAGCTCAGACTCATCTTGTGGGTCAGGTGGGTGTCGTTAAGCTTACTCATGTTATAACGCTATCAAAAAGGCATATTATGACTTTCGGTTCCTCTTCATTAGACTTTTCCATACTCCCTTATACAGAAGGTGTCAACCCTCCCGTTACCAAACCAAACCCTGCATTTTTACAAGAGCTTACAGAACAAGGTATGCGTGACTTGCTTGAAAGATTTTATATGGGGCTATATGAGAGTCCTATCAAAGACATATTTCCAGAGAGTAAAGAAGAGATGTTAATCGCAGCAGGACATTCTGCAGACTTTTTTATACAGATCTGTGGAGGACCGGCATATTTTAATCAAAATAGAGGTGCACCTCAAATGCGTGGGAGACATGCCCCATTTCACATCACTCCCCATGCGAGATTGCATTGGTTAACTACGTATGAAGAGGCGTTGCAACCTATCATAAAAAACAAGCTTAGTTCAGAAGAAAATATACAAAGTTTTTGGAACTATCTCAATGTGTTTTCTCAATGGATGATTAACGCAAGAGATTAAAACCTAAACTTATTTAGGTTTTGTATCTTTGGATACTTTTGCATGCTTTTCTTCAAAAGTGAGAGAAACAGAATTTACACAGTGTCGTGTATTTTTAGCGGTGAGCCCTTCACCTTTAAATACATGCCCCATATGCGCACCACAGTTTGCACAGGTGATTTCTATCCGTCTACCATCAGCATCTAAAGTTTCCTTTATGGCGCCAGGTATAGCATCATCAAAACTTGGCCACCCACAATGAGAATCAAATTTATCATTTGACTTATAGAGTGCTGCTCCACATACTTTACATTTATAGACACCCTCTTTATTTGTATGCACATATTTACCCGAAAAAGCACGTTCTGTACCTTTGTCTATAAGTACACTTTTTTCAAAGCTTGAGAGTGTATTAATCTTACTTTCCCAAGGCTGAAAGCCTTCAGCCCAAAGAAATGTTACCCCGAATATAAATACTGATATCAATATTTTTTTCATTTATTTTACCTTTTATAGATTTCTGACGCAACTATACAAAGATATTGTGTACTACTTATGTACTAGTCTTGATGCACAGCGTATTTCCCAGAACCTAAAAAAACCAAAGCCAAAGCTGTCAAAAGATAAAACATTGGTACTTCCACTGCCCAAGCTCCATGGCCTCCTAATTTCAGAAAAGCTCCCATCTGAGTAAGGTAAATCGCTACAAACATATTGAGCGCAATCACCCCTGCCCATATGCGACTCTTCCATCCTAATATCAAAAAAATAGGTGCAAGTATCTCACCCACATACACACCATATGCCAACATATCCGGTACTCCTTGTGTATGCACTAAGCCCTTTATAAACCCAATACCATGCAAAGCCTTCTCTATCCCATGAAAAAGCATCATGCTGCCAAGCATAACTCGTAAAATAAGTTTTCCAATACTGTCTGACATATATATTCCTTTAGCCGTAAAAAGTATATGATTATAGCGTGTATTTTTAGTAAAGTGTAATCACTAATTTTCCTAAAGTAAGTATTTTCTAAATTTTCCAAAATCAATACATTTATCACATTGATAATATAAATAATTTGTATTATCTATATATAATTAGTAATTTAGGATATAATTTAGTCATGAACATACATCAATTGAGCAAGCAAATACCAGTATCAATATTTACACATAATCAAATAGAAGCTATTTTAAGTCCACATGTAAACAATGTAAATGCAAAAATTTCTTATATGGTTAAAAAAGGTGAACTTCTGCGTCTTAAAAAAGGAGTCTATACTTTGGGAGAGGAATATCGAACAACCCCTATAGATATGATTAGTGTTGCCAATATACTTTATGCACCTTCTTATGTATCCTTTGAGTATGCCCTCTCTTACTATGGACTCATCCCCGAAAGAGTCTATGAAGTCACCTCTGCTACGATGCGAATGAAAAAAGAATTTTCCACACCAGTAGGTAGATTTTCCTATAAAGTAGTTCCGCTTCAAGCTTATGCTTTAGGTGTTGATTGGAGTTATGATAAAACACATGGGGGGAAACTGATTGCCACAGCCGAAAAAGCTCTATGTGATAAAATAAAATCAGATAGAGGCATAGGTAGATTGTCACAAGCTAAACTAGAAATGTATTTAGAGCATGACTTACGTATAGACATGGATCAACTCTTTACCCTAGATGTAAAACTTATAGAAGCTATTGCCACTGCATATACATCATCTAATCTGCATAACTTAGTAAAACTCATAAACAAAAGGAAACAAAGTGCCTAATATGCATCCTGCCATTGCCAAAATGTTAGAAAAGTATGATCTATCAACAGCAGACAAAACCTACGAAGCTTTACGTGAAATACTTCAAGAGATTGTTCTGCTTGGACTATCTCGTGCAGGCTTCTTTGACCATGCTCTTTTTTATGGTGGTACTGCATTACGTATCTTACATGGATTAGATAGATTTTCAGAAGATTTAGACTTTTCACTTATAGCTCCAAATGAAAACTTTGATCTCTCTGTTTATGCAGATGCTGTCATTGAAGCCCTACACTCTTTTGGATTTGAAGTGACTATACAGATGAAAAACACTGAAAGCAATATCAAGTCAGCATTCCTCAAAGGCAATACAAGCCAACACCTGCTCAATATAGAAGCTCCAGACGACATAGTAAAAACCTTTGGACAAGGCAGACTTGTCAAAATCAAGTTTGAAGTAGATACTCAACCACCACTTGACTTTGAGAGTGAAAAAAAGACTCTTCTTGTGCCTTCACCATTTACTATCAACACGATGACACTACCTTCACTCTTTGCAGGAAAGATGCACGCCATTTTATGCCGTAATTGGTCAACACGTCCAAAAGGTCGAGACTGGTATGATTTGGTGTGGTATATCGCCCATGAATATGAGCTAGACCTAGGACATTTAAATGCAAGGCTTCAACAAAATTGTACTTGGTTTCAAAATAAAGGCATTGTCTTAAAAAAAGAGATAGACAAAGAGTATCTTTTAGAGTTATTACAACTACGCATAAAAGATTTAGATATTTCTATGGCTAAACGAGATGTAGAAGTTTTCTTATCAGATAAGAGTGTTTTAGATTTTTGGAGTAAGGAATTTTTTATGGAAATAATTGAACAAATTCAATTCTTACCGTAAAGATTACCGTAAATGTAGTTGGACCTCTTTGGAATGAAAAGTTGATGAAAGCTCGTATTTATGGGGTTTAGTGGATTGTGTTGAATCTTATTGAAATTAAGTATGGCCGGGAGAGGGGGATTCGAACCCCCGGAGGTATAACCCTCACCGGTTTTCAAGACCGGCACATTCGACCACTCTGACATCTCCCGACATTTTGAAGAATAGAATATTATCTAAATGTAGATAAAATCTAGTTTATATGGAGGAGCCAACCAGACTCGAACTGGTGAATAGCAGATTTGCAATCTACGGCCTTACCAACTTGGCGATGGCTCCATGACATATATAGGTTGATAAACCATCAAAAAAACAAACTTGATTTAAATTATATTTTTTTGATGGTTTATCGAATGGTGCCCGAGGCCGGACTTGAACCGGCACGGTCGCAATGACCGGGGGATTTTAAGTCCCCTGTGTCTACCAATTCCACCACTCGGGCAACTTGGCACCATTTATTGTTGTAATGTTAAATTAAAACTTCTGAACCGTTAGGTGAAGCTTTAGTGAGATGAATTAAAAGATTGGCTATGCCAATTTTTAAGAAGACATCTATTATGGAGCGGGCGAACGGGTTCGAACCGTCGACCCCAACCTTGGCAAGGTTATGCTCTACCGCTGAGCTACGCCCGCGCATCCATACCGCATCTAAGCATTAGCTTAAAATTGGAGTGCGATTATAGCCTAAAAAAATTTAAATGTAAATAGTATTTGTGCTATAATCCAAAAAATATTTTAGACTTCTTGCAAAATGCTATATTTTACAGATACTTTTTAGTGTGCATTAGATTTTATGAAGTAGGCTCGAAGTCCTAGCCATAGCTAAGTCAAGAGACTATTTCATGAAAGATGATGTGCAATAAAAAGTATAAGTATGTATAGCATTTTGCAAGAAGTCTATAGATTAAAGGATGAAAATTATGAGAAGTAACGAGATAAAAGAGGGTTTTGACAGAGCCCCTCATAGAAGTTTGTTAAGAGCAACGGGTGTAAAAGATGAAGATTTTGCTAAACCATTTATTGGGGTGGCCAACTCATTTATAGAAATCATTCCAGGGCATTTTTTCTTAAACAAAGTGGCAGAAGTCATCAAAGAAGAAATTCGTGTAAATGGCTGTGTGCCATTTGAGTTTAATACCATTGGTGTGGATGATGGTATCGCTATGGGGCATGATGGTATGCTTTACTCTCTTCCAAGCCGCGAGATCATTGCCAACTCTATCGAGACAGTGATGAATGCGCATAAACTTGATGCGATGATAGCCATCCCTAACTGTGACAAGATTGTCCCAGGGATGATTATGGGTGCGTTACGTGTAGATGTACCTACTGTTTTTGTTTCTGGTGGACCTATGGAGAAGGGTTACACCAAAGATGGTACACCGATTGACTTGGCAACTGCTTTCGAGGCTGTTGGAAAGCACGAAACGGGTGAGATTACAGATGAAGAGCTTCTTGACATCGAATGTAATGCCTGTCCAAGTGGGGGGTCATGTTCTGGTATGTTTACAGCAAACTCTATGAACACACTCATGGAAGCCATGGGAATTGCACTGCCTGGAAATGGAACAATTTTGGCATTGACACCTGAGAGAACAGAGCTTTACAAAAAAGCTGCGCGTCGCATCTGTGAGATAGCAAAAGCTGATGCAGCCCAGCGTGAAAAGTACCGTATGAGAAATATCCTCAATGAAAATGCTGTACGCAATGCATTTGCTGTAGATATGGCTATGGGTGGGTCTTCAAATACTGTACTTCATATGCTTGCTATTGCTAGAGAGGCTGAAGTTGACTTTAACCTCTCTGACATCAATGCCATCTCTAAACGTGTGTCGCACATCGCTAAAATCTCTCCATCACTCTCAACCGTACATATGGAAGACATCAATAAAGCCGGTGGCGTCAATGCAGTCATGCATGAGATGATGAAACGTGGTGATAATATCTTAGCTGACAACTTATCTGTTACAGGGGAAACACTGTATGAAAAAGTAAAAAATGCAGAGATTACTGATACCAACATCATTCATACAGTTGACAACCCTTACTCAGAAGTAGGTGGACTTGCCATTCTTTATGGTAACCTCGCTGAGCAAGGTGCTGTGATTAAAACTGCAGGGATTACAGGGGACAGAGTTTTTACTGGAACGGCTGTATGTTTTAACTCCCAAGATGAAGCGATAGAAGGTATCTTGGCAGGCAAAGTCAAAGCTGGCAATGTTGTGGTTATCCGTTATGAGGGTCCTCGTGGAGGTCCCGGTATGCAAGAGATGTTAAGCCCTACTTCTCTCATTATGGGTATGGGACTTGGTGATAAAGTGGCGCTCATTACTGATGGTAGATTCTCAGGTGCTACTAGAGGGGCGAGTATCGGTCACGTGAGCCCAGAAGCTGCAGAAGGTGGTCTCATAGGACTACTTGAAGATGGTGATGAGATTCACATCGATGTAGATCAATACATCTTACAAGCAAACTTAAGTGAGGAAGAGATAGCTAAAAGACGTGCAGACTTTACACCTCTTGTGAAGCCGTTGAAAAGTAAATGGTTAAGACAGTATAGAGCATTGGTCACAAATGCCAGTTTTGGTGCTGTATTGGAAGCTGAGTAAGAAAGGGAAAGGAGCGACATACGCTCCTTTTTTAGGTACACCTTTTAAGAAGGTCGTCTTGCACCTTTATAACGCTTTGCATAAAAGTTTTTCAGGCTTGTAATCACGACTTTTTTCTTAGCAGAACTTGCATGAATAAACTTTCCATTCCCCAGATATATTCCTACATGATTTACATAACCTCTGCGTCTTTTAGAAGTATCAAAAAAGATTAAGTCACCTTTTTGAAGGTTCTTTCTAGAGATATATTTCCCATATTTTGACTGTGCGATAGCTCTTCTTGGAAGTTTAATACCATTTTTCTTATAGACATATGTTGTAAACCCAGAACAGTCAAACGTATTTTTGGCACCACTTGCACCCCATACATATCTACGTCCTAACTTTGTTTTTGCCAAAGAGGTAATACGACTACTTTTTACCTTGGTTTTTTTACTACTAAAGAAAATATCACCTAAAGAAAAACTGCTTGATTTTTTCTTTTTTACTTTGACCTGTTTTTTTAGTTTCACTGTTTCCAATTTAGAAAGTGATGCAACAAGTTTTTTATTTGATTTTTTGGATGCTTTTTTTGTAACTCTTACTTTTTTAGGTCTTGTCTTTTTTGCAGATGCTACTTTGAGTGTTCGCCCAAGCTTAAGTGTTTCACCTTTTTTCATATGATTGTCTTTTTGTATTTTTGCAATCGTTGTATGATGTTTATGTGCTATAGAAGAGAGGGTATCCCCTTTTTTAATACGATATTTAGCTAGTTTTTTAGTTGATTTTTTGGAAGTTTTTTTAGCAACTTTTTTAGTATTCTTCTTTTTATTTGGGGAGTACGTATTTTTAGGTACTTTTAAAACACGTCCCAATTTTAATTTCTCACCTTTTTTTAAACCATTTGCTTTTCTCACTTCTTCTATCGTTGTATGATTTGCATGGGCAATAGTGTAGAGTGTTTCACCATTTTTTATTTTATGTTTTACTATTTTGGGAGATGCTTTTTTAGTAACTTTTGCAATTTTTGTACTGCTCTTCTTTTTGTTTGGGAAATACGTATCTTTAGGTACCGTTAAAACACGTCCCAATTTTAATTTCTCACCTTTTTTTAAACCATTAGCTTTTCTCACTTCTTCTATCGTCGTGTGATTTGCATGGGCGATAGTATAAAGCGTTTCACCGTTCTTAATCGCATGTTTTGTTGTTTTTACTGCAGCAGAAGATGCCACTGTTGTAAGGAGTAAGCTAACCAATAACACATAAGTTTTTTTCATAAATACCTCTAAATCAATATTTAGCCTAAGCCCCATAAAATAGAACCATACTAAAAAATATTGTAACATTGTATCAATATACTATTAATCAAAAATAAATACCCCAATAACGAAATAGAAAAATAACCAAACAAGAGGAAGTAGCGTATAATACAGTAAAAGAAGAACGAAAGAGTCACTTTTTGTTATCACCCATCAGGTGACACTTTCGTCCAAGGATAA
>JALUYL010000085.1 GCA_027012955.1 Sulfurovum sp. | reverse complement strand
TAATTAGCAAATTAGAGGTAGAATATCAGAGATTTTACCTTGTAATGATTTTTTTAAGCTCAAAAATTACTATAAGGAAAAATTAGTCACTTGGGTGGGTTTGAATTTGCAAGTGGCTCATAAGGGTTGATTTTTCTTATTCTTGTTGTATTTGTATTTGTTATTAATTCAAATCGACGCGTTGATACTCTCTTCATTTTTTTAGAAAAAACGAAGCAAAAAAGCGTCACTCCTCTCGAATCGCTAATCGCTTATTCGGTCGTTCGGAGTGACAGTTCTTTTTAATATAACTAGGCTATCGCCAACTGCAAGATACTTCATGACATTAAACAAATATATGCAATTTAAACTTCGCGGTAGTGATTACGCTTTTTTCTTTTTTGGTTACTTTTTTCTCTTTTGTCGTAGTACAAAAAAGAAAAAGTAACAGAGAATAACAACGCCACAAATTGAAGAAAAAGGAAAGTTAAATAAAGAAAGAGATTATAATTAAAGTTGCTGTAGCAACAGCACCCACAAAAGTTCCTTCAGCCTACGTGGCTTCACTTCGTTACGACCACTTCGGTTTCAACCCTACAAACAACAAGCAGTTGTTTGTTTGCTTAACAAGTTTCACGTGAAACAATACCCAAACACTAAGAGTTCATTTCCTTCATCAACCACCCTAGCCCAACAATAGCAACCACAACAATAATCCCCAACAACGCAATATCAACACTACCCATTACACTTCTCCTTCTAACTCTTGTTCTCTAAGTTGCCCACAAGCAGCAGAGATATCTAATCCTTTAGATTCACGTATCGTACAGTGCAATCCACGCTTTGTTAAATAGTCTTGAAACTTATGCATATCAGCTTCACTTGGACGTTTGAATTCTGTACCACCATATGGGTTAAAGTAAATCAAATTCACTTTTGCTTTTATACCATCAAGAAGGGAAAGCAATTTCTTTGCTGCACTCATATCATCATTGACATCTTTGATGACAAGGTACTCAAACATCACCCTTTTTCTATCATTGACAGGAAAGTTTTTTACCGCGGTAATGATGGACGCAATATTATACGCTTTGTTAATAGGCATAAGGGTTTGTCTCAGTTCATCATCTACTGCATGAAGTGAAATAGCAAGGTTAATCCCCAGTTCCATTTTTCCTAGTCTTTCTATCTTCGCTGAGAGTCCTGAAGTAGAGATCGTTTGTCTATGTGTTGCAATAGCCATGCCTTCTTCATCAGCAAAAATTTTCACTGACTTGGCAACCTCTGCTAAGTTGTCAAGTGGTTCACCCATACCCATATAAACAAGGTTTACACGACGGTTGGCAGCGATGTCATTGTCTTTCTTGATGAGACGTACCTGTTCTACTATTTCACCAGCAGTCAAGTTTCGCATAAAACCGCCCTTTGCGGTCAAACAAAAGGCACACCCTACCTTGCACCCTACCTGAGAGGAGATACACACTGTATAGCGTTCCTGATGCTTTACAGAGCCATCTTCATGGTACTCTTTATCTCTCATCAGTAACAGTACAGCTTCAACAGTATGTCCATCATGTAATTCGTACAGATATTTGCGACTTCCATCTTTAGAGTTTTGTACCATAACCTGCTTGAGTGGTGCTACAGTATACTCTTCATTGAGCTTCTCTCTCATATCTTTCGGGAGATTTTTCATCTCATCAAAAGAGGTTGCATACTTATGGTACATCCAATTATAAATTTGTTTTGCACGAAAGCTAGGCTTTATCAAGTCTGCTAATTCTTCTTTTGTTAAATCTTGTATTATTTGTTTTGTCATGTTATTTACTTTCTTTTATATAAGTCGTGAGTCTTTCCATCGCCTCTTTATGATTGTCCATAAAATCTTTATGTGCATTTTTATTACAGTAGTTTGTCACGATAAATATTCCCGTTGCGGGAATGCCAAAAGCTTCTGCTACTTTGAGCACCGCAAAATACTCCATATTTTCCAAGTGAATATTTTTACTCAAATAGTGTTTTGCCACACTTTCATCTGTAGTAATATAATTGGAAGAATTGATAATTGTTTCACGTGAAACATCTTCTGCCGTTGAAATCATATTATCAAGAGGTGTATAAGCACCGGCATTGAAAAAACTATTTTCTATGTTACAGGCTGTTTTTGATTCTACTATATCAAAAATCTTTTTTTCACCATAACTTCCTGCACTTCCTACAAACAAAAGAAATTCTGGTTTTTGAGAAAGACATAACTTTGTTAAATTCATCGTCACTTCAATCAGTCCAATACCTACAGGTACTGCAAAGTCAAACTGTTCTGATTTACCTGCACAGATAAACATACTAACCTCTTAAACCCTTACAGGGATATTTTGAGCACGAAGATACTCTTTTAACTCTAATATGTCAATCTCTTTAAAGTGAAAGATAGAAGCTGCCAAAGCTGCATCTGCATTGCCAAGAGTAAAAGCTTCTTCTATGTGCTTCATAGTGCCTGCACCACCTGACGCAATAACAGGAATGTTTACCAACTCAGATATCTTCTTATTGAGTGTGTTGTCGAATCCTGCCTTAGTACCATCGGCATCCATAGAAGTGACAAGCAACTCACCTGCACCTCTACCATACGCCTCTTTTGCCCACTCAAGCGCATCGATACCGGTATCGTTACGTCCACCATGGGTAAAGATGTTCCATTTATTTTCGCTCACCTGCTTTGCATCAATCGCAACCACAATACACTGTGAACCAAAACGCTTCGCACCTTCTTCTATAAATTCTGGTCTTTTAATGGCTGCTGAGTTGATGCTCACTTTGTCACACCCAACATTGAGAAGATTATAAATATCTGGCAATTCACGTATACCTCCCCCGACTGTAAGAGGGATAAACACTTCCTGTGCTACTTTTTTTACTACATCAACAATAGTATCACGGCCCTCATGGCTCGCACCAATATCAAGAAAGGTAATCTCATCTGCACCCTCTTCGTTATAACGACGTGCAACTTCTACAGGATCTCCGGCATCACGCAGTCCTACAAAATTAACGCCTTTAACCACACGTCCATTATTGACATCAAGGCACGGAATGATACGTTTTGCGAAATAATCCATTTAAGCATCTCTTTTCATTTTGGATTCTGATTATATGAGAACATTGCAGAAATACTCGTTTTGTAAAGTTATCATACTAATCAGGATATATTATGGTAGAATTATACAAAAATTATCCCAAGTATGGGTTAGTGTGTAATATAAAGGTATATTATAGTATGATTATTGAAAATTTAGCCGAATTCGCTTCTAAGAAATTTGGTCAAAACTTTTTGAAGGATGACACTGTTCTTCATAAAATCATCCAAGCGATGCCCAAAGACGATCTAAAAGTCGCTGAGATTGGGCCTGGCTTAGGTGATTTAACCAAAGAACTTGTAAAAGTTCGAAATGTCACAGCATTTGAGGTTGATAAAAGATTATGTGAGCATCTAACATCTGAATTTGAAGATTCCATCCACAACGGGAATTTTGAACTTCGATGTGGGGATGTGCTTGAGCGTTGGGAGTCAGGAAGTCTGTTGGATGAGCCTTATCATCTCGTAGCCAACCTACCCTATTATATCGCGACCAATATCATCTTAAAAGCATTTAAAGATGAACATTGCCAGTCAGTTCTGGTAATGGTTCAAAAAGAAGTTGCCGTTAAGTTTTCTGCACAGTCTAAGCAAAAAGAGTTTTCATCTCTTTCTGTTTTAGCACAAAGTGTAGGAAAAGCGACACTCTGTTTCGAGGTTCCGCCTGAAGCATTTGTCCCTCCTCCTAACGTCACTTCTGCCGTGCTTTTAATAGAAAAAAACCAGTCACGAGATGACGAGAAGTTTGAAACATTTTTAAAGATTGCTTTTGCGCAACCACGAAAAAAACTCTCTAAAAATCTCTCTACTGCTTTTTCTAAAGATATTGTCACTCAACTCTTTACTAAATTGGATTTAGATTCTAATTTACGACCTCATGAAGCTGAGACATCTATTTATCATCATATATATAATGAACTAAAGGATAAGCTAGATGGAAAACAACAATCAAAACAAAGAAAACTCTCAAAATCAAGGGCAAAAAACGCCAAATCAGGGCAATAACGCACCAAGAGAGAGACGTCCAAACCCACATAGACAAAATAACAATAACAAGCCACAGAACCAAGGGGAGAACAGCAATCGCCCTAACCCGAACAGAAAACCAAACCCAAACAAAAAACCAAACCCATCACAAGATGTAAATGGTAACGTACAGGATAAAGCAACGCCAAATGGCAATAAGAAGCCACATCCTAACCAAAATAGAAACAATACCAATCAAAACCGTAATGGCGGGAACAACAACCAAAATAGAAAACCAAATAACAATAAGCCAGGGAACAAGCCAAACAATAACCAAAATCGTAATGGTGGAAACAACAAAAACCGTGGTAGACGTAAAAATGTAACAACGGTCAATGATGAAATGAGAAAATTCCTTGACATCAATGCAAAAATAAAAGATGACACTATGAACCCTTGGAAGCAAATAGATATGGCTTCTAAAGGTAAAATAAGATTTACACCACTAGGTGGTCTTGGTGAAATTGGTGGGAATATGGCGGTCCTTGAAACAGAAACTACCGCTATAATCATCGATGTGGGAATGTCATTCCCTGATGAGACTATGCATGGTGTGGACATCCTCGTACCTGACTTCTCTTACTTGCACACGCTTAAAAAAGAGAAAGATGTTTATGTGATCATCACCCATGGTCATGAAGACCACATTGGTGCAATGCCTTACCTCTTTAAAGAGCTTCAATTTCCTATCTATGCAACACCACTTGCACTTGCAATGATAGAAAACAAGTTTAATGAGCATGGACTTTCTCAGTACACTAAAAACTTCAACTATGTGACTATGAGAAAACAACATCAAATTGGTGATATGAAAATCGAATGGATGCATAATACGCACTCTATTATTGATGCTTGTTCTCTAGCGATTGAAACAGAAGTTGGAACCATTATTCATACGGCTGACTTTAAGGTAGATCATACCCCTGTAGATAACTACACCATGGATTTACGTCGTTATGCACACTATGGTGAAAAAGGTGTACTTTGTCTCTTCTCTGACTCAACAAACTCACACAATCCAGGTGCTACAAAGTCTGAAAAAGTCGTAGGTAAGACGTTTGATACACTCTTTGACCTTGCAAAAGGAAGAGTGATTATGTCGACTTTCTCTTCAAATGTTCACCGTATCGTACAAGCCATGGAAAGAGCTGTCTCTCATGGAAGAAAAGTATGTGTCATCGGACGTTCCATGGAACGAAATGTTGAAACAAACCGTGCATTGGGCTTTGTTGACATCGATGATAAACACTTCATCGAAGTACATGAAGTGCCTAAATACTCGGAAAATGAAATACTCATCGTTACTACTGGTTCACAAGGTGAAACTATGGCTGCACTCAACCGTATGGCAACAGATGAGCATAGACACATCAAACTCAAACCTTCAGATACAGTGATTATCTCTGCTTCTGCTATTCCAGGAAATGAAGCTTCAGTTTCTAGTCTTATGAATAAACTCATGAAAGCAGGATGTACTGTACGCTATAAAGAGTTTGCAGACATTCACGTCTCTGGTCACGCAGGACAAGAGGAGCAAAAACTCATTTTAAGGCTCATTCAGCCTAAATTCTTCTTGCCTGTACACGGTGAATACAATCACATCGCAAAACATGCGAAAACAGCTGTTGAGTGTGGAGTAGATGAGAGAAATATCTTACTCATGGGTGATGGTGATCAGATAGAGCTTACAACAAAATACCTCAAAAAGGTAAAAACTGTTAAATCTGGTAAAACATACATTGACAATCAAAACAATATGACTATTGAAAATGATGTTGTACTTGACAGACAAAAACTTGCTGAAGACGGTATTGTGAATGTGGTAGCACAAATTTCACAAAGTAATCAAAAAGTAGTGGGTAAGCCTGTCATTACAACCCATGGTTTAGTATCAGAAAAAGAGATGCAAAAGTTCCAAAAAGAGATAGAAGTGATGATAGAAACACTTCTTCTTAACATGAAACCTGAAGCGCTTAAAAATCATAAAGATATAGAAAATGATATTAGAAATAGTATCAGAAAACATGTGGTACGTACCAAAAAAAGATACCCACTCATCATCCCTACAATCTTCATCGTCTAATACATCACTGCCTACAAGCAGTATGTATTATAAAAAATACTAATTATAACTATAAGTTTAAGCTATCATTAATGATTTCTTAGTTACTATTCTCCCCTAAAAACATCATAAAGGGAAAATACGATGAAAAAATCTATACTCGTACTCCTTTTTCTTTTATTGGGACTTATTGTCACATGCGTATATCAAAAAACATACGCACTTTATGCCTTACAAAACCATGAACAGAGTACACCCGTTCAAAATGTAACGACAGAGACAACTACCCATAAACAAGTAAGAGAAAAAGAAGTAAAAACGCCAGTAGAAACACCAAACAGCACACAACATGTAGTCACACAGACAAACAAAAAAGCTGTGCCAAACATACCTACAGGTAAAGTAGTTAAGCTGGTACACTCAGAAAATGTCATACTTAAAAATAAGCCAGCGACTCCTATTTCAAAACCAGCATCTGTGCAAACAACACAAATGGAAGAAAAAGAAGTAGTCGATTATCTTCTTAGCATCCTAAATGATAGAGACCTTGCTATAAAAGAAAGAGATACTGTAGAACAAAATCTACATATACTCATCAAAAAAGCATTGGAAAAGAGACGTATCGTCATTCAAGATATGGAAAAAGATGCCGTCATAAGAACAGAAAACTTACAAAAAGCATTAGATAACAGAGAGAATAGTTCTTCATCTGTTAAAGAAAATACAAGCGAAAGAAAAGGGAAATAATATGTTAGAAATAGCTTCACAAATCACACTTTGTTTATTAATTGCGGCACTTATCGGATTTATCATTGGATTTATCG
>JALUYL010000084.1 GCA_027012955.1 Sulfurovum sp. | reverse complement strand
ACGCTTCCATAAGCGAAGCAGTTTTTTGATAAATCATTTCTAGGTAAATGGCTTTATCTGTGTTAAATCTTTTTGAGAGTGAAACATCTTTGAGTTCACCAAGGCTTAGTTGCACGACAGCATCGGAAACCATCTTAGCCACATCTGGGCTAATGTTGTTTAACTCTAAAAAACCTTTTGAGTAGAGGATATCCCCTAACATAATGGCAGTTTTATTGCCGTAGAGTGCATTAAGAGAAGGACGTGAACGTCTTGTGTACGCATCATCTATGACATCATCGTGCAAAAGACTTGCTGCATGTATCATCTCGACAATAGCTGCCGTTTTAACCACAGCTAAAGAGTGACCTGCTATTTTCAAAATGAGTTTTGCACGTAGTCTTTTACCATGAGGAAGACGGGCATACAGTGATGCCACTTCTTTGTCATTCAAATCTGCTATAAACTGTTCTATTTTTCTCTCTACTGCACTTAGCACGGTTGATTTGCCTTATTCACACTGGGTTACTATGCGACCCACAAGGTCTATAAATACTGACCCTGTTCTACCATCGATATCTTCATCAATCACAGTTGAGTCTATCTCACGTTTAATGTCAGTTTCATTGACACCTCTCTCTTCAAGCATACGCTCAACCACTGCGAGTCTTCTAAAGACTGCTTCTATCTCTTTTTCAACCACATTTTGGTTGGCTGTTTTTGCTATCTCAAAGTAAGAAGACTGAGGGGTTCTTCCCCAAAAGTCATCTTTGTAATCTCCGTAGTCATCGTCATCATCTGTATAATTGCTCATTGTCTATCCTAAAATTTATAAAAGTCAATTATTATAGCTAAATCTCTTTAGGCTTTCTCTTTTACCCTATAGATAACCGCATACATCAACGGTACATAGTAGAGATTTAACACAGTTGCCCAAGCCACTCCAAATCCTAGCGTAATCGCCATAGGTTGCAAGATAAGTGCTTGCCCAGAAGCAAAAAACATCAAAGACGAAAGTCCCAATACCGTAGTCACGGACGTCAATAAAATAGGACGTAAACGCATCCCAGCTTTTTCTACCAATTCATCATAATCTTTACTACCTTTGATAAAATCAAGCATAATGAGTCCATCATTGACCACCACACCTGCTAGCCCTATAACCCCCATAAGTCCAGGCATGGTCATGTGCAGACCCATGATATATGTTCCTACCAATGCACCAACTAAAGAAAGTGGTATCGTTGTTAAAATAATCAGAGGTAACACCAAAGAGTTAAACATCCACACCAAAGTAATAAAGATGAGAAAAAGTGCAATAACAAGTGCCTGTGTCATCTCTTTTTTCAACTTGGCATTCTCTTTTTCCTCTCCCTTTATGATAATCTTAATTCCCTCTTTTTTAAGCGTTTCGAGCAAAGGTTTTATCTGCTCCATGACCTCAACGGGGGTAATGACTTTTTTCTCAACACGGGCAAACAAAGAGCGTACTTTTTCACCATCTTCTTTAAAGATTTTGACAAAACTTTTTTTATAGCTAAAGTCACATATATCAGAAAGTCTCACACGCTGTTGTCCATCGGGAGTGGAAAGTTGAAAGTCGGCTATGGCTTTACTATTTTGTTTATAGACATCTTCTATCTTGACACGTACCAAACCTTTTTCGTTAAACATTTTGGCATACTCAGCTTTTAAAAATGCTCCACGAAGCACCGAGGTGATGTAACCTTCACTAAAGCCTAAAGACTGCCCATATTCATTGACACGCAGTTTTAGTTCACGCTCTCCATCGTTGGCATTGTCTGCGACATCTTCTACACCTTTTATGGCAGAGAGGTTTGCTTCTACACGTTGCATAGCATCTAACATTTTTTCTCTATCTGGATGTTCAAAACCCAACTCGATATCGTTAGAAACTATACCTGCTTGCTGTACATAAATGTTAAACTCTTCAAAAAGTTTTTTACCATTTACTTTTTTGTTTTTAAACTTTGTACCTATCTTTTCCTGTATCTCTTTGGCGATGTCCTGAGATAATCTTTCTCGTATCATATCGCTGTCATCATACTCTAAAGAGAAGAAAGGATTAACATAGCTGTCAAAAAAGTTTTCAGGTGCTTTTTCATGTAGGTTGATAAAGATTTGAAAAAGATTTTCCCCTATCTCAAAACTTTGGTCTTTGTTGAACTTAAAACCTATCACGGAAGTGACTGAATCCATCTCTTTTTCTTTAAGAAGTGCCAAGAGTGCTTCTTCTACTTCTGTGACATAGGCTTCTGTTTGAGAGAGGTCATTGTTAATGTCTATTTTACCATTCATATAAATTTGCTGGGCATCAAACTCTGGGAAAAGTTGAAACTTTGTCAGTTTCCCCATCCCCATGGTCGCTAAAATGATACCGCCCAATACAAGTGCCAAAGAGCGTTTTTTATGTAGGAGTAACTTCTGTAAAAAACCATCATACCACCCTATCCACTTTGGCCAAAAGCCTTCATCATGTGTTTCAGCCTTAAACGTACCTATACTGAAAAATTCTTTAGCATGTAGCGGTAAAAAATAAAAGGCTTCAAACAAAGATGAGAGTAAAAGTACCGATATCATCACAGGCAACACCTGCATGAACATCCCCATCTTTCCTGACATCATCAGCAAAGGCAAAAAGGCAAAAACCGTGGTAAGTGTGGCAGTCAAGACAGCAGGGAACATCTCACTTGCACCATCTATCGCTGCATCTCTTGGGGTTTTGCCCATCTCCATATGCCTGTAAATGTTTTCTGCCACAACGATGGCTTCATCGACCAACATCCCTAAAGCGATGAGTGCACCCAAGAGTGTCAGCATGTTGAGACTGTAACCTATCATGTCTGCAGCAATCAGTGTTATCATAAAGCTGGCAGGTATCCCTATGGCGACGACAAGTGCGATACGTGCATTGACCGATAAAAAAAGTGCTAAAAATACAAGTATCAAGCCAAAGAGTATGTTAGAAGAGACAAGATTTAAACGGTTTTTTATCCAGATAGAAGTATCGGTGTACGCGCGAAAATTTACTTTTGCATACTTTTTGTTAAAAGTAACCAGCATCTTCTTGACTTCTTTACTTAAAGCAATAGCATTACCCTCTTTACTTTTGTTAATGTTTAGAGAGATGTTTTGCTTGCCATTGTAGTGTGAGATCTGAGAAGGCTCACCCAAGCCATAATGCACGTTTGCGATATCTTGTAAGCGAAATCTTTTTCCGCCTACGCTCATGATGGTTTCGCCTAAGGCTTTTGCATCTTTCTCACCATTGATAGTAGAGATGTACAGGTGGTCACCTTGTCCATCAAGCGTACCCGCAGGGAAGATACTTGAAAGGTTTGAAATGGCTTTATAAACTGCTGTTTTGTCCAAGTCATACGCATCAAGCTTTCTTTGGTCTAGGGTTATCAACACTTCTTCATCGGTATCACCACGCAAATCAATGCTACTTAACCCATGAATAAGAGCTAGTTTACTTTTTAAATCATCTGCCACATCTATGAGTTTTTTCTTACTCACATCACCAGAGACAGCTACCAAAAGTAAAGGATAGTCATGCACAACGATACGTGCTATAGGCTCATCCATATCCGCAGGTAAATCTCGCTTTGTTTTAGCAATGATGTCTTTCACATCTGAGAGTACAATTTGGGAGTCCTCACCTGTTTTGATGTCTGCTTTGATGAGAAAACTACCATTTTGGATGGTCGTAAAAAGCGTGTCTATAGAAGAAAGACTTTTTACCTCATCTTCGATGGTAGCAACGACCATTTTGTCCAGTACATCTGCACTTGCTCCTGCATACCCACCTTGTATAGAAACCACATCCAACGTTGATGCAGGAAAAATCTCTTTTGCGATATTTTGGTAGGCAAAGACAGAAAGTAAAAGCATAAAAACCATAAAGATATGGTTGATAATAGGCTTATCTATCGCAAAACGTATAAAACCTTTTATCATATGCTATCATCCTCTTGTATGGTAAAAATCGTATCGGTTACACGGTTTTTAAATTTAAGTGCCTCAACGCTCTGTTGCAACATCATTTGTTCAGCACCTAAAACAGAAACTTCTTGGTTCATCTTATTGACCACTTTTGATTCATGGTAAATTTGGTTAGAAAGATATATTTTTATAGTCGTAAGTATCAAAATAATTGCCATAGACATCACAATCACGGAGAACATACCAAAGGTGATACCATTAGGAGATTTTTTCTTTTTTATGTTCTGCTTTTTTGCTGTATTAGGCATCGGTTTTAAACCTGAAAGATCTAAGTTTTGCAGAACGGCTACGAGAGTTTACTTTAAGTTCTGCTTTTGTTGCAGTCACTGGCTTAGAGGAGAGTGCTTTGCCTATGGCATGGTTTTTGCCACAGGTACAACGCATAGCCTGAGAGTCACAGATGCACGCTGTTGCCCACTTTTTAAAACGGTTTTTTACCAACCTGTCTTCAAGTGAATGAAAAGAGATGAGAGAAACCACTTCTCCCTTGTTATGCTTTTGTTCTAAAGCATCTAGTAGACCTTCTATTTCTCCTAGTTCATTGTTCACTTCTATACGAATGGCTTGAAACATAAGTGTGGCAGGGTGTATTTTCCCTCCAGCGGGGATGACTGTTTTGGCAATTTCGCTGAGTGCCTTGGCACTTTCTATAGGGGCTTTGGCTCTAGCTTCCATGACTGCACCTGCTAATTTTCGGTACGAGCGTACTTCTCCATAGGCATCAAAGATGTACTCTAATTTTTCTTGCGTGTAGGTATTGACTACCTCGTATGCCGTTAGAGGTGCTGTTGCGTCCATACGCATATCTAATGTTTCTGAGTTAAAAGCAAAGCCTCTTTCCATCTTGTCAAGCTGTAAAGAAGAAACTCCAAAGTCTGCCAATACTGCCATTACAGGTGTTTCTTTTAATGCAGGAAAAACACTTGCAAATGTGCCTTTATACAAAGTACTTCTCTGTGCAAAGGGTTCTAAACGTTTTTTGGAAAATGCCAAAGCTTCATCATCTCTGTCTATGCCTATGTGCTGAAAGTTTTCATATTTTGCCAACATTTCAGAACTATGCCCTGCATAGCCCAGCGTACAGTCAACAAAGTAACCCTCACCCACATCTTGAAAGCTTGCTAGAACTTCATCTAAAAGTACAGGGATGTGAGGTGTTTGCATGAAAATCCTTAGATTCAAAGAAAGCTCTCTTTAGGTAGTCGAGATTCCCTTAAGTATTCATGTTATAATAGCGAAAATAGATAAAAGGCATATCTACTATGGATAAACATCTCATCGATGACATTAAACATGTCTCTCTTTCACTCTTTAACAAAAACTTTTTTGGTGTCTACCATGGTTCCATTTCCGCCAGACTTTCTAGCCATAGTTTTATTATCAACTTAAAAGACACTATTTTAGATGAAGTCTGCGAAGATTCACTTGTCAAGCTTGACTGTCAAAAACGAGACTACCGTTGGTCTATGGCAAATGACGATGTACACATCCATGAACATATTTATGAGACTATCCCCAATGCCAAGTACATCTCTTACACCATGCCTCCCTATGCAACAGCATACTCACTCAAACATGGAAAAGTCTCTCCCCAAGACTTCTTTGGTAAAAAAATCTTAGGTGAAATCATCATCTATGACCCCAAAAATATAGAAGATTGGTTAGAGCGTGCCCAATACGAGATACCCCAATTTTTCCAAAAACACGACACACACCTTTTACTCATAAAAGGCTTTGGACTCATCTCTTACGACAGAGACATCACAGAGATGGCAAAAAAGATTTCCATTTTGGAAAATTCTTGTAGACTGTTGGCTTTATCGGCAAATTTGTAAACTATAATGCTCCTCCATAATTGTGCTTTATTAACCTGTTGAGCATAGTTAAGAAAAGAAGGTTTAACAGAACTTTCACATGAAATACACACAGAAGCGTCTAAAATCTCAAACACACGTTTTCGAGTACTATACAAAAGAGAAGGATGACTATGAAATTATTATTAGGTTTATTGACAACAGTGAGCATCTATGCACAAAGTTTTTACGTACTTACAGGCGTAGACAACTACGACCCCATCGTGGCAAATATGTCACCAAAGACAGCCAAATACAGTGCAGATGCACATAGCGTTCAAACCAGCTACCTTTTAGAAAATATTTCATGATAAAGAATGGACTTTCCTCATTGATTCTCCCTGCAACTCAATCCTATGTGAAGAGTAAACAATTCTGTCCAGTATTGCATCTGCAATAGTATGATTTTAAATGTTTACCTTTAAGAGCCACTTGCAAATTCACACAGAAGTGTCTATTTGAAGTATTTAAGTAGTCCAAAAGTTGAAATCTAATTTCAGATAAGGGTTTTGATTGTTTAAACCGTAATTTCCTTAATATCCGCTATCCCCTTAAACGTCTTATACACAGACCCAATAGTATTTAAACGGTTATTTTTCAAAGCAACATCCTCAGCATTTACCATCACATCATCAAAATACCCATCTAGCTCACGTTTAAGACCGAACATTGCTTCTAGCTCTTCTTTGTAGCTGTGGTATGTCGCATTGATGACTTTTTCGTAAGCGTTATAGAGGGTTACTTCTGCATCTTCTTTAAAGAGTGTGGTGTCTATGCTTAAGTTTGCATCCAAATCTACATCTTTAGAGATGTTTGCTACACGTTTAAAGGTAGAAAACTGCTCTTTAAAAGTATCGGATGAAACGATGTCATTTAACGCTGCTACTTTTTTAGCTATCTCATTGATATCTCTTTCTCCAGATGCGAGTACAGAAGCTATCACAGATGGATTGGCATCGAGTGATTTGTTGATACGCTCTATGATGAAGTCTGTAAGTAAAGTAGTATCGAAATCATCATAAGCATCTTTAAGAAGTGTCACTACATCATCAATGTTAAATGCCAAGTCATACTCAGTCACGATGCGGACTATGCCGTTAACTGCACGACGTAAAGCAAACGGGTCTTTAGAACCTGTTGGTAGCATACCTACCGAGAAGAGTCCTAGTAGTGTATCAAGCTTCGCAGACATCGCCACGATAGATGAGAAGATGGACATTGGCAACTCTGCGCCCTCACCTACAGGCATATATTGCTCTTTAATGGCAGTGTAAACGAGTTCATCTTCTCCCAGTGCTTTAGCGTAGTAGTAGCCCATAAGCCCTTGAAGTTCGGTAAACTCATAAACCATCTCAGACATAAGGTCTGCTTTGGCAAGGTTGACTGCTCTGTCCATGAGTTTTTCTAGTTCTGCATTGTTTTTTCCGCTTTGTGCTTCTACCTTTTCCATATAGAGACCTAGTAGACGTGTAGCAATGTTTTTCTCTCTTACTATCTTGTCTGCCAATGTTCCAAGACCATCGATAAACTGTACTTTTTCAAGTCCATCAGTGCTGAGTCCATTTTTCAAGTCATTTTTGTAGAAGAAGAGTCCATCGGCAAGACGAGGTTTGAGTACACGCTCGTTCCCTGCTACTACTTTAGAGTAGTCGTTTGTATAGGCATTGGAAACTACTACAAACTTGTTGGCAATTTTCCCATTTTCAAATACAGGAAAATAACGCTGATGCTCTTTCATAGAAGTGATAATCACTTCAGGTGGGAGCTCTAAGAAAAGCTCATCAAATGTACCCACCAAAGCTTTAGGGTTTTCAGTAATCGCAACAACTTCAGCAAGTAACGCATTGTCACGTTCTATAACGATGTTATGCTCAGCCTCTAGTGCATCAAACTCTGCCAAGATAACTGCTTCACGCTCACTAGGCTGCAACATCACTGCACCCTCTTTAAGAATGTCCGCATAAGCATCAATATTTGGTACTTCTACTGCATCATAACTTACCATACGGTGTACATAGGTTTTTGTATCTGACTTTACACCATAAAGTTCTACAGGTACAGCGCTTTCACCCATACGTACTTGAAGCCATCTGATAGGACGAATAAACTCATCGCTTCTGTCTCCCCATCGCATCATCTTTCCAAATGCCATAGAGGCTATCCACTTCTCTAGCATCTCTTGCAAGAGTGAAGCAGTCTGGGCACCTTTTTCCTCTTTTTTGAAGTAGAGTACCTCTTTGCCATTTTTCTCACCACGTCCTAGTTCTTCAAAGCTCACACCACATTTACGGGCAAAACCAAGAGCCGCATTAGTTGGCTCACCATCTTTTACTGCCGCAACCATAGGAGGACCGAAAAACTCTACTGTTGCATCTGCTTGACTTACAGGCATAGCAGCATGTTTGAGTACCAATCTTCTAGGTGTATAGATGAAGTCAAAGTCATTGGCTAGATTATATTCAGCAAGTATTTTTGTCCATGATTTTTCAATGTTAGCTACGATTTTAAGTAATGGTATCGCGGGTAGTTCTTCTACACCGATTTCGAGGAGTAAAGGTTGTGTCATTTAGATAATCCTGATAGTACCCGCTGTCGCAGATACAAAAAATTTAATATGATTTTATCTAAAAGTTAGTAAATAGAGGGTTATTTGTCTTTTTCTTCTTCATCAAGCATATCCATACGTCTACCCTCGTCATCAAACTTATTTTTATAATAGTTTCTTACGATGCCAAAAGTTATATAGGCAAAAAGAATGATAGCAATAATATAAAGTATATCTCCAAAGGACATTAGTTCTCCTCCAAAGTATTGGCTATAGTGATTTTTTCAAAACCATCATAGTTTTGGCGCAAGGCATCGTAGATAACCACACCCACACTCACCCCAAGGTTTAGACTTCTACCCTTGCCACCCATAGGTATGGTGATGCACTGCTCAGGATGTGCCAAAAGCACTTTTTCATCTATGCCTCTTGTCTCTGCACCAAAGAGAATGTGATCACCTTTTTTAAAAGGTGCGTTAAAGTAGAGGTTATCAGTTTTAGTTGTACCCATATAAGAGTTTTGAGTAATAGGATGTGCCGCTAAATACTCTGCAAAACTCTCCCATACGACCAAGTCTAAGTGCTTCCAGTAGTCAAGACCTGCACGTTTGACAGCTTTATCGTCTATGTCAAAGCCTAGAGGTTTTATGAGGTGTAGTGTTGCACCTAGATTGACACAGAGTCTGCCTATGGTACCTGTATTTTGGGGGATTTGGGGTTCTACTAGTACGATATTAAACATCTTATTATTCCTTTGCCTTGATTGACATTGTTTACTTTCCAAAAAAATTCGAATTGTGGCGTTGTTCTCTTTTCATTTTTTTAGAAAAAACGAAACAAAAAAGCGTCTCTCCTCTCGAATCGCTTCGCTTTCAAGGTCGTTCGGAGAGACAGGACACGCAAGCGTGATTTAATGAAGGCACGCTTCGCGTGGTGTTAAAATATCACTGTCTTATTCCCATTGACAAATACTCTATCATTCAATACTAGTGCCAATGCACGGGACAATACTATTTTCTCTCCGTCACGTCCTGCACGTTGCATGTCTTGCCAACTTTGTCTATGTGTTACAGGAATGACATCTTGCGCGATAATCGGCCCTTCGTCAAGATCGTCTGTAACATAATGTGCCGTAGCTCCGATAATCTTCACACCTCGCTCATATGCTTGTTTATAAGGGTTTGCCCCTATAAATGCGGGGAGGAAAGAGTGGTGAATGTTTATAATTTTCTGTGTATATGCCTTAACAAAAGTAGAAGTCAAAATACGCATATATTTAGCAAGAACAATGTAGTCAAATGCATATTTGTCTATCTCAGCCATGACTTTTTCTTCATGTGCTCCTCTGCTAAGTCCCTCAGCAGGAACATAAATAAAAGGAATATCGAAACGCTCTACAAGTGATTTGAGTGTCTCATGGTTACCTATAACACACTGTATCTGGGCACCCAGTTCACCATCTGCATGGCGTACCAAAATATCACCAAGTGCATGAGATTCTTTGGTTACCATGAGGATGATTTTTTTGTCTTTTGGTTCTATGACTCTTATGTGTGCATCTGCAGGCACAACAGTTCGTAGTTCATCTTCAAGCTCTTGTATATCAAAAAGCCCTGTGACAATCGTACGCATGAAAAAACGACCATGTTCTTTGTCTACAAATTCACGGTTATTGTCTATGTTTAATCCTCTGTCATAAAAGACTTTAGAAATTTTATAAACCAACCCTTTTGCATCTTCACAGTCTATGAGTACTCTTGCACGTTTTTCCATAAAAAACCTATATGTTTATCAAATATTTTTACTAGATTAAAAAAACAACTAGTTGTTTGAGCCCTCTGCTGAAGAGGACACAGCGTCAGCGTAGCAAAGATGAGCTTTGCTCATTTTGCGTCCTATCTACTGGCATAGTCTGCGACAATATCACCCATCTCAGAACATGTCATAATCTCTTTGGTATCATAATCACCAAGGTCACCTGTACGGTAGCCTTCTGAGAGTGCTTTTTTGATGGCATTATCTATCTTGTCCGCTGCGGTCGCTTCACCTAAAGCATAACGTAACAACATAGAAGCAGACGATATAGTCGCTAACGGGTTAGCAATCCCTTGTCCTGCAATGTCAGGCGCTGAACCATGGATAGGTTCAAACAATCCTACACCTTTACCTGTACTTGCACTTGGAAGAAGCCCGATAGAACCAGAAAGCATTGATGCAGCATCAGACAAGATATCTCCAAAGATGTTGCCTGTCAAGATGACATCAAACTGCTTAGGGTCACGGATAAGTTGCATAGCAGCATTGTCTACATACATATGTGTAAGTTCTACCTCTGGATAGTCTTTGGCTACCTCTTCAACGATCTCTCTCCAAAACTGGCTCACTTCAAGTACATTGGCTTTGTCAACAGAACAGATGCGCTTGTCACGTTGCATAGCAATATCAAATGCCACTACAGCGATACGTACTACTTCTTCACGTGTATAGACCATTGTATTGTACGATTTGTTGGCATCATACTCACGTGGTTGACCAAAGTAGATACCACCTGTAAGCTCCCGTACAACCATAATGTCCACACCTTGGATGACTGCTGGTTTAAGACTTGAAGCATTGACTAACTCATCATAGACCATCGCTGGTCTAAGGTTGGCAAATGTTCCCATCTCTTTACGAAGACCTAAAAGTCCTGACTCTGGACGTAGATGTCTCTCCAAGTTATCCCATTTTGGACCACCAATGGCACCAAAAAGTACAGCGTCACATTTCTTCACGCCCTGTATAGTCTCATCTGGAAGTGGTACACCTGTTTCGTCAATAGCTGAACCACCGAGTAACATCTCTTCATACTTCAGGTTAAATCCTTGTGTTACAGAAACTGCATCGAGTACTTTTATCGCTTCATCAATGATCTCAGGACCAATCCCATCACCTTTAATAACGCCTATTTTATAACTTTTCATACTTTTAGCCTTTTCTATTTTTCTTTGTTTGCTATCTCTTGTTTTGCAAACTCGATAAGTCCACCTGCATCTACCAACTCTTGCATAAACTCTGGGATAGGTGTAAATTTGTAGGTTTTTGCCTGAGAAACATTAATGATTTCTCCTGCATCCATATCTACCCTTACAGTATCGCCTTCTTCTATCTCTGCTGATTCTGGGAGTTCAAAGATAGGAAGTCCCATATTAAATGCATTTCTGTAAAAAATACGTGCAAACGTAGGTGCGATAATAGCGCTCACCCCTGCTTCTTTAAGCGCGATAGGTGCATGTTCACGACTTGAACCACATCCAAAGTTCTCACCTGCAACGATAATGTCACCTGGGCTCATTTTTGAAACAAATGCAGGATCTGCATCTTCCATTACATATTTTGCTAATTCTGACGCATCAGAAGTATTGAGATATCTTGCTGCGATGATGAGATCTGTATCGATATTATCACCAAATTTCCAAACTTTACCTTGCAAATCATTGTCCTTCAACGGGGAGTAAATCCCTTTAAAATTTTGGCGATTATAGCTAAAAATTTAAAATTAATCAAATTTAGGGCTAAAAATGAATGAAATTTCGGTATAATCCTTTTTAATATTTTCTGAGGTCTTCCACCTCAAACTTTCAAGGATTATAATGGCAGCAAAAGATAGTATGAAGAACATAGAAGCACTCTTTACATCTAAGAAAAAAGGCGATGTGGTTACACTCGAAAACATCGCTAAAGAATTCACCAAACAACCCACAGCTGCACAAGCAAAGAAAATCAATAAATTTGCCACTGACTCCAAAACACAAATCATTTCAGCATCAGAGTATGCAAAATTTTTAACAGAAAAAGAAAAGAAAAAACGTGCTGATGCAAGAAAAAGACTTGCAGAAAGCGGAGAAGATACATTTGATCTTAATAAAGAGAAAGAAATTCTTGAATGGAGCCGTTCTGACTCTCCTGTACGTATGTATCTGCGTGAAATGGGTAAAATTCCACTTTTAACGAAAGAAGAAGAGGTTGACCTCTCTCAAACTATTGAAGAGGGTGAAGATGTCATCATCGATGCTATCTGTTCTGTACCTTACCTCATCGGATATATTATCAACTATAAAGAGCCTTTACTTAACCGTGAAAGACGTGTTAAAGAACTCTTTAAATCTTTTGAAGATGAAAAAGCTTCTGCAGATGATGACACTCCAGAAGAAACAGCCGAAGAGAAAGAAGCGTCAAAAGGTCCAAAAAACAATAAAAGAGTAAAACAAGTTGTAGACAGTTTTAAAGCACTTGAAAAAGCTAAAAAAGACTGGATGAAAGCACGTGAAGATTTAGATACATTTTTAGAAACAGAAACTGACCCTGTAGCTATCTTACATGAGCGTCTTAAAATTGCATTTAAAAAAGAGTTACTTAAAAAGTCTCTTTTAAATCTTGGACCAACATCTAAACTCATCAATGAACTTGTAAAAGCGATGGAGACAGCACTTACTTCTGATGACAGTTTTGATAAAGAGCTAAAAAGACTTGAGTATAAACTTCCACTTTTTAACGATACACTCAAAGAAAACCACCAAAAGTTACTTAATAACATCATCAATATGGACAAAGATGACATCATCGATTCTGTCCCAGAGACAACTATGGTTTCTACCTATGTTGAGATTAAGAAACTTTTTGAAACAAGAGAAGCATCTAAAGGTAGTTTTGACCTCAGCGAAGAGAAACTCCAAGATATTCTAGGTCAAATCCGTCAAGGTAAAGCCAAGTCAGAAGTAGCAAAAACACGTATGGCAAAGTCTAACCTTAGATTGGTTGTGTCTATTGCCAAGCGTTACACAAACCGTGGTCTTCCATTCCTTGACCTTATCCAAGAGGGTAACATCGGGCTTATGAAAGCGGTTGATAAATTTGAGTATGAAAAAGGGTACAAGTTCTCTACCTACGCAACATGGTGGATTCGTCAAGCGATTTCTCGTGCCATTGCAGACCAGGCAAGAACGATTCGTATCCCTATTCACATGATTGAGACGATTAACCGTATCAACAAAATCATCAGAAAACACCTTCAAGAGACAGGAAAAGAGCCAGATCTCGATACTATCGCAGAAGAAGTAGGTCTTTCAGTTGATAAAGTGAAGAACGTTATCAAAATTACCAAAGAGCCAGTATCACTTGAAACTCCTGTAGGTGACGAAGATGATGGTAGATTTGGTGACTTCATCGAAGACAAAACAACACTTAGCCCAACTGATGTTGTACTTAAAGATGACCTAAACAACCAGATAGACGAAGTCCTTGACCAACTCAACGAAAGAGAAAAAGCGGTTATTCGTATGCGTTTTGGTCTTCTTGAAGACGAAAGTGACAGAACACTAGAAGAGATTGGTAAAGAGCTTTCAGTCACACGTGAAAGAGTAAGACAGATAGAATCATCTGCCATTAAAAAACTTAAACACCCTAAGGTTGGGCGTAAACTTAAGAACTATATAGAAGAGTGATTTCTAGTCTAATTTGACAGGGGGTGTGAGATTTTTATTTCATGCATATTTGTATTGGTGCGATGGCAATCGCCCCCTACAGCTTTTATAAAGATACAAATTTGAATACATCATAAAATTTATGTAGGGGGCGATTGCCATCGCACCGCATCAACATACCGAATCAACACGATGCCCAACGGAAACTGGGCTATGCCATCACACAAAATCAAAACGCAAACATATATTCCCAATCTTTGCTATCATCAACCAACCCATGATTCATCGGATTATTTTGTATGTATTCCAAACAACGTAGATAATCTTTTTCATCTCTTATAGTATGTTCATAATAGCGTTTTTGCCACACAGGATTCATTCCTTTTTTATGTCGTGCTGTTGATTGTTCTTCGTTGTGTATTATTTTGATAGAAAAATTATATTTGATTGCCCTCACAATTTTAGGGTAATCCTTGGCTTTCTTGGGTGTAATTATCATATGTAAATGGTCAGGTAGCACGACTATGGCATCTATACTGTAGTGGTAATACCGTTTGCTCTCATGAAAACTCTCTCGTAAGGCTTCTATATTATCTACAAGTATAGGATTACGTTTATGCGTAACCATGGTAATGTAGTAGCTGTAGCCATCAAGAAATATGCGTTTATAATTTGCCATAGGTGTATTATGGCAGGTTTATTTAGATGGGGTTAAAAATATGGCAAATTGTCATGTTTTTAGGTTTTGGGTATGTTGAGGATGTGATATTTTGTTTTATGCATATTTGTATTGGTGCGATTGAGGATGTGATATTTTTGTTTCATGTACATTTTTATTGGTGCGATGGCAATCGCCCCCTACGGGTGTTTATGCAGATACAATTTTATACATCATCAAATGGTGTAGGGGGCGATTGCCATCGCACCGAATCAACATACCAAATCAACGTGATGCCCAACGGAAATGCCCTTGGGGTATGCCATCGCACCAAATCAACGTTATTGCCATATGTGTAGACCAATACATTCTCTTTACATCAAACCCAATTTATGCTATAGTAATGTATAAATATGATGTATGGGAACAAAAGATGCACAGAACACAAATATATTTTGAAGAGTCACTTTTTGAAGAGCTTAAGTCTCAAGCCAATACCTTAGGTATTTCTCTCTCAGCTTATATACGTGACACACTCAAAAAAGACCTACAAGAAAAAAAGAATAAACCTCAATCTAATGATTTTTCTCAGTTTTCAGGTATGTGGGAAGATAGAGATACGACACAAGAGAGTCTAAGAGAGCAAGCCTGGAAATGATACTGTTAGATACCAATGTCCTTATAGAGATACTAAAAGGCAATCAAAATACCATAGATAAAGTACAAAGCTTCAATATAACACTTGCCATATCATCCATCACAGTCATGGAACTTTACTATGGTGCACTGAACAAAGCTGAATTAAACAAACTTGAAAAGTTTGTTTCTCTCTTTTACATTGTACAGCTAAATGAAAACATATCTACACAAGCTACCAAACTTGTAAAGACCTATGCCAAAAGTCACACCCTAGATATACCCGATAGCCTCATAGCCTCAACTGCATTGGTAGGAAAATACAAATTATTTACCTATAATGTCAAAGATTTTAAATACATCAAAAATATCGATTTGATATAAAAGAGATTAAAAATATGCAAAACACACCTCACTTCTTCACCCTCATCATAGGCACTGAAATCCTCAACCGTCGAAGAGAGGATGCACATTTTGACTTTGTCTCTAAGGCTTTAGCCGAGAAGGGTTATAAACTCACCGGCTCATTTATCATAGAAGATGACCCTGCGCTTATTATTCAAACTATTAAATTTATTGCATCTCAGCCTAATCCTGTGCTTTTCTCTTTTGGTGGCATAGGTTCTACACCCGATGACCATACACGTAAATGTGCTGCTATTGCTTTGCGTGGTGGAGATTTTGTGGTGCATGAAGAAGCCAAGCGTATCATAGAGGAGAAGTTGGGAGAGGCTGCCTACCCTCACCCTATTAAGATGGCTGAGCTTCCAAAAGGTGCGGCACTTTTAGATAACCCTGTGAACAAAATGCCTGCCTTTTCTTTAGATGAGCGTTACTTCTTTATGCCAGGTTTTCCCCAGATGAGCCACCCTATGCTGACAGAGATACTGGGAAAACTCATCCCACATAAAAAAGAGACCTATAGATATACACTCACAGCACTCTGCAAAGAAAACATTTTTATAGAAGTGATGGGAAATATGCCAAAAGGTGTGGAGTTCTCCTCTTTACCTAAACTGCTTGATGAGGGCTGGTCTGTGAGTATCTCTGTGGCTAGTGATGATGAAAATTTAGCGAAAGAGGCATTTTCTATGTATGTTGATGTACTTGAAAAAGCGAATATCCCTTACTCACTTGAAGACAAAGCCTAAACCTTGACCTACCTAGATACCCTTAAACATCCCGTCATCAGACGGCTTTCACTCATACAGTTTATCTCTTACTTTGGGACATGGTTTTCTCAAGTGGCTATCTTTTCTATGATAGTCTCCTTTGGTGCAGACGAAATAACCATAGCCTTAACTGCCACCATGGCAATGCTCCCTGCAGTTGTACTTGCCCCCATCATTGGGCTTGTCATTGACCGTATAGACTTTAAAAAGCTTATGGGTATTTTATTGGTGATAGAGATATCTATGACACTAGGGTTTATATTTATCAACTCTTTAGAATATGTCTGGGTACTGATGATACTCATCTTTATACGCTCCTCCTCTGCCTCTATGCTCTTTTCAGCCGAGATGGCACTCTTTCCAAAGCTTGTCTCAGGAGCAATGCTTAAGAATACCAACGAAATACACTCTGTTATCTGGTCTGTCTGTTATGCTTTAGGTATGGCCGTAGGTGGTGTGGTCACTTACTATATAGGGTTTGACCTTGCCTTTAGCATTGACGCTATGCTCTACACTATCGCCGTGCTTTTACTGATAGGCTTACATATCTCCATAGAGACCATCACCCATACAGAATCAAACTTTGAGATGTTAAAATCTGGTTTTGCCTATATTATCTCACAAAAGAAGATACTCCATCTCATACTGCTGCATGCATCTATAGGACTCACCTCTTTTGATGCACTCATTACCTTGCTTGCAGACTTCCAGTATAAAGAACTCATCGCTGTACCACTGGCAATAGGATGGATGAATGCTACAAGAGCTTTAGGGCTGATGATTGGTCCATTTTTTATCTCAAATATTGTTTCTAAACACAATTTGCACTACTTTTTCATACTCCAAGGTTTTGCCATCATACTCTGGAGCTTTTTAGAGTACCATTTTTACTTTGCACTTGTAGGGCTGTTTATCACAGGTTTTTTCATCACAACACTCTGGTCATACACCTACCTTCTCATACAAGAAGAGACAGAGAGTAAGTTTATGGGAAGGGTCATCTCTTACAATGACATGATTTTTATGCTCTCCAATGTTGCTACAGCACTCTTCATAGGCTATGCCTCAAAATGGGGTATGTCATTACAAGGTATTACACTCACCTTAGGCTCTGGCTTCTTTGTATATGCAGCGTATTATCTTTGGTTTAAAAAGTCCTATTTAGATGTCCACTAATCCACGTTCTATCTGTTACCACTGCTACCGACCCAAAACATCATGCATGTGTGCATACATCACACCCATAGAGACCAACACACGCTTTGTCATACTCATGCACCCCAAAGAGTTTAGAAAGACCAAAAATGGCACAGGACACTTTACAAACCTCTCTTTAACAAACTGTGAACTTCATATAGGCATAGACTTTACAAATAATGATGCGATAAATGCTATTTTAGATGATAAAGAGAATAACTGTTTTGTACTCTACCCCTCTAAAAACAGTATCAATCTAAATGAAGAGAAAATAGGAGACGAAAGCAGACAAACCGTACTATTTCTCATAGACTCAACATGGGCGTGTTCACGTGCTATGCTTAAAGAGAGTCCAAATATAGATGCTTTGCCAAAAGTAAGTTTTACACATACTAAACAGTCTGCTTTTGTATTTAAAGAGCAACCCCAAGCATATTGTCTAAGTACAATGGAGAGTACATTGTGTGTATTGGAACTTTTAAAGATGCATAAGATAGAAAATATCAATACAAAAAGTCTAAAAAATTTTCTAACTCCATTTCATAAAATGGTAGAGTATCAACTTTATAAAAATACCAATACCCATTCATAAATCAACCACTATGCAGTTTCATGCCATTCAC
Organism: Sulfurovum sp.; assembly: GCA_027012955.1. Taxonomy (GTDB): domain Bacteria; phylum Campylobacterota; class Campylobacteria; order Campylobacterales; family Sulfurovaceae; genus Sulfurovum. The sequence continues at coordinate 16,041 of JALUYL010000084.1, read as the reverse complement.
CCGTATGGGGTATCTCTTGTGGGTACCCATTTGTTTACATATAGATATGATTTTCTCACACTAACTCATTATTAATACCTTTTTAGATAAAATAATCCCCACTATAATATTAGGTAACATATACAATGATAAAAAGTATCCTCAAAGTCTTCGGCACGCAAAATGATAAAATCGTAAAAAATTATCTTAAAAAAGTACAACCTATTAATGCTCTAGAAGCACAGTATGAGAGCTTAGATGATGATGCACTCAAAGCTGCATTTGGTGCCTTGCGTTCAGCCGTACAAAATGGAGAAAAAACATTAGACGATGTCCTTTCTGATTCTTTTGCTATCACTAGAGAAGTGGCTAAACGTACTATGAGTATGAGACACTATGATGTCCAAATGGTTGGGGGTATGGTGCTTCATGATGGAAATATCGCCGAGATGAAAACAGGTGAAGGTAAAACACTTGTTGCCACACTTGCTGTAGTACTCAATGCTATGGAAGGTAAAGGCGTACACATCGTTACCGTGAACGACTACCTCGCAGGTCGTGACAGTGCTGAAATGTCTCCTATTTACGAATTTTTAGGCTACACAGTAGGATGCTTAACAGCAGACATCCATGATGACATGGAAAGAAAAGCACAATACGCTGCAGACATCACCTATGGTACCAACAACGAATACGGCTTTGACTACTTACGTGACAACATGAAGGTACGTGCCGAAGAAAAAGCACAACGTGACCACCACTATGCCATCATCGATGAAGTGGATTCTATTTTGATTGATGAAGCAAGAACCCCTCTTATCATTTCTGGTCCAACACAACGTGACCACAGTTACTATGCACAAGCTGACACCATAGCAAAACAGATGGAACGTGGAGAGAAGCTAAAAGTCAAAGCGGGCGAAGATGAAAAAACAACTGGTGATTTCATAGTAGATGAAAAAAACAGAACCATCGTCATGACAGAAGATGGACTTCAAAAAGCACAAGATCTTTTTGAAGTGGAGAACCTCTACTCACTTGAAAATGCTGCACTTTCACACCACCTTGACCAAGCACTTAAAGCACACTATATATTTGAAAAAGATGTGGATTATGTGGTTCAAGACAATGAAATCATCATCGTTGATGAATTTACAGGACGTTTAAGTGAAGGACGTAGATATTCTGAAGGGCTGCACCAAGCACTAGAATGTAAAGAAGATGTTGAGATTCAAGAAGAGTCACAAACCCTTGCAGAGATTACCTACCAAAACTACTTTAGAGCCTATGATAAGCTTGCAGGTATGACAGGAACTGCACAAACAGAAGCTACAGAATTTTCTCAAATCTACAACTTAGAAGTTATCTCTATACCTACAAATGTGCCTGTTGCAAGGTTAGATAAAAATGACCTTATCTATAATACAGAGCGTGAGAAAATGGATGCAGTTGTCAAACGTGTAAGAGAACTGCATGCTAAAGGACAACCTGTACTTGTGGGTACTGCTTCCATTGAAAAATCAGAGATGATTGATGAAAGACTTAAAAAAGAAAAAATCCCTCACAACATGCTCAACGCTAAAAACCATGCACAAGAAGCAGAGATTATCATGAATGCTGGTCAAAAAGCTGCTGTTACCGTGGCTACCAACATGGCAGGTCGTGGGGTTGACATCAAAGTAGATGACGAAGTCAAGTCCCTTGGTGGTCTTATGATACTAGGAACTGAGCGACATGAGAGTAGACGTATAGACAACCAACTTCGTGGACGTTCAGGTCGTCAAGGTGACCCCGGAGAATCTCAGTTTTTCCTAAGTTTAGATGATAATCTTCTACGTATCTTCGGTGGAGATAAAATCAGAAATATCATGAACAAACTTGGTGTAGAAGATGGTGAATACATTGACTCTAAAATTGTGACACGTTCTGTTGAAAAAGCGCAGAAAAAAGTAGAGAACCAACACTATGAATCTCGTAAACATATCTTAGAATATGATGACGTAGCCAACCACCAACGTAAAGCTATTTATGCCTTTAGAAACCAACTCCTTGACCCTGAGTTTGATATTGGTGAAAAGATAAAAGAGAACCGTGAAGAGTACATCGCACATCTTATGGCAGAAGCTGAAATCTTTGAAGGTATGCCTACGGAAGACTTTGATGTTGAAAAACTCGCAGCATTCATTAAAGAAGAGTTGCATATAGAAGTGGATGCAACGGAGTTTAAAGGTAAAGAAGTAGAAGAAATGACTACCATGATACGTGATATGTTAGAAAATCTCTATGAAGCCAAAATGGAACCCATAGACCCAGAACAACGTAAAGAAATAGAACGTATCTTATACCTTCAAGTACTTGACCCTCAATGGAGAGACCACCTTTATGAGATGGATGTACTTAAAACGGGTATCGGGCTTAGAGGGTACAACCAAAAAGATCCACTCACAGAGTACAAACAAGACTCATACAAACTCTTTACTGACCTAGTAACGCGCATCAAACTTGAAGCTGTTAAAACCCTACAGTTGGTACAGTTTGACTTTACCACAGCCGAAGAGGAAGAAGCAGCCGTTGAGCATATTAGAGAAGAGTTAGAAGCAGATGTTGCAGATGTCACACTGAACCAATCGTACGAAGAAGGTACTATTACTGAAGATTCAGAAAAGCTTACACCACAAAGAGCAGCAAAAAAACCAAAAAGAAATGACCCATGTCCTTGTGGATCTGGTCAAAAATATAAAAATTGTTGTGGAAAGAGTGGACCCAAAAAAGGTTTATTGGCATAATGAAAACTATCCCCTCGCCTAATAAAAAATTTATTAGGCACATCATCAAGCACTACCTCAAGTATGACAAAGAAAACCCTTTTATTTTTATTTCAGCAATGTTGGCTTTTTTAGGTATTGCTGTTGGGGTATTGGTGTTGATGATTGCGATGGGGATAATGAATGGTACACAAAAAGAGTTTTCTAAAAAACTTTTTGTAATGAATTATCCACTGACCATTCTCCCTTTGGCAGAAAATTCGGTCAATGACACTTTAGTGAACTCACTTTCAAAAAAGTTTCCAAATCTACAATTTTCACCCTACTACACGACACAAGTCATTACAAAAAATGATGGTGCCGTGCAAGGCTCACTACTTTACGGTGTAGATGCCAAGAAAGAAGCCAAAATAAACCATGTTTTTAAAGATGCAAATAGTACAGGTACTTCTAAATTTAGAGTAGTGATGGGAGAAGGTCTTTCTTATGAGATGAATGCCCGTGTAGGTGACAAAGTCACACTCTACTTTTCTGAACAACAAGCCATAGGCTTTGGTACAATGCCTTTACAAAAACGTTTTGTCGTAGATGGTGTCTTTAAGTCTGGACTCAAAGCCTATGACAAAGCCATCATGTATACAACTTTAGAAGCTTTTGAAAAACTCTTAAAGCGTAAACATGGCGCTTATGATGGATTACATATCTATACAAAAAACCCTCTTGAAGAGATAGATGCCATCAAAAAAGTGCTTCCAGAAATGGTAGTCATAGAAGGTTGGTGGCAACAAAACGGAAACTTTTTTTCTGCCATGAAGATGGAGAAGAAGGCACTCTTCTTAGTTTTGCTTCTTATCATCCTTGTTGCTTCATTAAACATCATTTCTTCATTACTCATGACAGTCATGAGCAGACGTAGAGAGATTGCCCTAATGCGTACGCTAGGTGCCACAAAAGCAGAAATAAGCGCTATTTTCTTTCGTTTAGGGTTGGTGATAGGTTCTGCAGGTATTGTGGCGGGTACTCTACTGGGTGGGCTAGGTATCTGGGTTTTGAAAACGTTTGACCTTATCTCTATGCCAGAAGATGTTTATGGTACCACTAAACTTCCCGTTGACCTCACGCTTGGTGACTTTTCTTTTATCCTTATAGGGACAAGTTTTATTATATTACTCTCATCACTCTATCCTGCAAAAAAAGCTTCTCAAACCGATCCGCTTGCTGTATTACGAAATGAATAGACTTCTTACAACACTAATCAAACATATCTAACATCGAGTTACCACCTTCAAATACATCAAAGACGGAAGTTTCATCTTCCTCTTGGAAGACATTAAAGGGAGAGTCATCAAACACCCCGAACATTGTGTTATACATTTTAGAACTTTTATACATCATACCTGAGGTAAATTCTGCTGATTGTCCAGAATACTTCATCCCCTTATACATAGTAGTCCCTGCATCTCCTATGTCACCTAAAATACCTATGCTAAACAAAGATGTTTTTTTCTTTTCATTGAATCCAAATACCGAAGGCATCCCCCAACTCTCTCCTGCATCTAAACCAACGCTATTATAAAAGCTGTTGAGACTGCCTGAAAAGGAGTAACCCTCTTCTTTTTCATCTTCTGAACTAAAGGTATCAGTTATGCTTGAGAAGGCTGAACTCACCGAGTCTGTGATACTCGACTCCTTTGAAGTGGTAAGAGATTCGACCGTCGTCGGTTTATTGCTCTCAAGTAAGGCTTCTTTAGATGATGTATCAAAATCCAAATGTAACTCATGCCTAATACGTGCTACTTCTTTTTCTTTAGCTGTAGGGGTATGTATGTTTAACTCTTTGCGTATTTTAGCTGCACGTACTTCTAGTTCTGCTGCTTCCCCAGCAGATATATCTGCCCAAACTATACTGTTCCAAACTACGCTGTTCATAGTAAATATTAAAATAAATTTCTTCATACTTTTATTATACTCTAATTTTTATTTATACGTTTTAGGTATAATCTCCATATCAATAAATAATAGGAGTACTATTTTGAATCTTAAAAGTTTTTTATGGAATTATGGTGCAAAAGTACCTGGCTATGATGTTACCGTTATCAATGAACGAGAAGCAAGAGCTGCTGCAGGCATATTAGGTATGCTTGGCACCATTGTTATCTTTGTTGGTATTGGTTTTAACCATATTATCGTGGCAAAAGTGTATTTAACCTTTTTGTTTATCGATTTTACAGCAAGGATGATTAGTCCGACATATTCACCATCATTAATGCTTGGAAAGTTTGCAGTACGCAAGCAAACACCAGAATATGTCGGTGGACTACAAAAACGTTTTGCATGGACACTGGGTTGGATCATCTCTTTGCCTATGATGTGGTGGTTTGTACTACACTGGGATATTACCTTTTACAAAGTACTCGTGTGTGTGTTATGTATCTCTTTAATGTTTTTGGAAAGTGCTTTTTCAGTCTGTGTAGGCTGTATGATATACAAAGCCATCATTAAAGAAGACCCACAACATTGCCCAGGTGGCGTATGTGAGATAAAACAAAAAGACCCCATACAGATTTTTAATCCTATACAAAAGATTATCTGGCTGCTCACAGTCTTTGGACTTCTGTTTGGTATCTATCTGTTTCTTGCTAAAACAGAATCAAAAACATTCTTTGGTGAGTTTTTACATGAGTTGGTTTTAACCCAAGACCAATTTCAAAAAGAAAAAGACCTCATTATGGAAAGAGAATTTGAAAGTGATGACTTTTAAACCTCTCTTTAGGGCACCTCTAACTTCTTAGGTAAAATATGTGCAGGTGACTCTAACGTACGTTTAATCACCTCAAACGGTGTAGTGAGTATATCTTTTATCGCAGAAGTTTGTACCTTAGGATTGTCTATTTTCCCTGTCACTTTTAAACCTACGTTGATACTTTTATCCTCTCCCATTAAGATATAACCGACCAAAGGGATGCTTCCAAGTACCTTTCCAATCTCTTTAGCAACTTGAATCGTCAAATGTATATCCATTGTTTTATCGACTAAATTGAGTGTACCTTTCCCTACAATAGTCGAAGTTTCCCCTTTAATATAGATGGAATCAAAGATGATTTTTTTACTCTCAATCATACGGTACTCTATCACACCCTCTTTTATATGATAACCATCTTTATCATTACTCTTATGTAAGGGCTCTAGTTCAGGAAGTGTTTTAACAAACTTAGAAGTACGTTTATAGGCTTTAAAACCTTTCATTACCCCACCCTCTATGAGTATTTGTCCTTTCATAGTACGTTTAGGGTCACCCCCAAGCTTTAAAGAGTAGCGCCCTCCTTGCAGTCCATGAAAGTTAATCAAAGGATGCAACACTGCATCTTTCATACGTAGTGCCTGTATGGCTACGTTAGCACCAATTTTTGAAAACTTTATAATATCCCCAGCACTGCTTCCTATGGCTTTTATATTACCTTTTTTATCTACAGTGACATCATAACTATCGGTTAGCAGCGTGTAGTTTTCATAACGAAGATTACTGTTTTTCCCTGTAATAATGAGTTTTTTACCTGTCTTCCTTTTCTTTTGTGTATTGTCTAAAAACTTTTTTAAGTCAATATTGAGATTTTCAATATCTATTCGGGCTTTTGCCTGATTGTAATGTATTTTTTTACCTAAAGCATAAAAATTCAGATTGGTAGAGGTGATGTCCCCATGGACAGGGATACTGCTTTTACAACTCTTCTCTTTCTCATAGAAAAAACAACTACTATGTTTGAGCAGACCTTTAAAAGTATAATGCTTAAAATCTTTTGTACGCACTTCAAAGTTCCCGCCTCTGTCTACTATTTTTTTATCGACTAGATAAGATTTTATGGTATTTAAGTCCTTAAAAGTAAAAACACTCTCTTCATCTTTCTTATACATCTCTATAGCTAACTTAGGAACTTTGAATTTCAAATCTCTTTTATACTCAAAAGCAAAAGGAAGTGAAACATTTTTCAACAACCACACAACTTTTTTTTCTGCTTTCACTTGAAGCTTTTTCGCATCAAATATACATTTCCCTTCTTTCTTTTTTATGTTTATTGTTCCATCCAAAACACCCACATAATCTGGTTCAGAAACACGTATCTTCTCAATGCGAATGATATTATCTTCATACCCTAACCTGCCACCTAAAACATGTAACTTTGTCTCACCCAGATAGATATCACTCTCATTCACATCTACCCAAACACGTATGTCAGTATGTTTTTCTTTTAAACCTATATCGATAGCTACATTGGCTTGCAACCTTCCCTTTTCTTGCCTCAAAGGAATGTGAATATCATATTTTTGAAGTAACGCTTTAATATCAGTATCCAAAGTAGTATCAGACTTAAGCATGAGAGCCAGTGCTGCATCATGTTGACCTAAACCTGTGATAGCTACCGTACTACCATCTAAATGTTTCTCTTTATACACAGGCTGATACAAATCAAAGTACAATCCTCTATCATAATAGTTGAGTATCACTCTTTTTGCATGTACCGCGTCTACCCCTTCTTTAAAATAGATATCAACCCCAGATAAGAGTGCTTTACCTTTCAAACTCTCGATGTCTATGTGTAACTCGCTATTTTCTATTTTCCCTTTTCCTTTAAAGGAGAGTAATTTGTAAGACTTAGCTGTCACTTTATCGACAATCCAACTTTCAATATTGGAGGGTAACCCAAATTTAGAGAGTATACTTCTCAAATCAGAAAAACTTTTACTTTTGAAAGAAAAATCCACATCTTTACCTGTTTTGTTCGCAGTAAATTCACCTATAGTCTCATGAAAGATAACCTTACCCTTTGTGTTGAGTACGTCATTTTGCAAGTCATAAGAAAAGGTACCCTTAAGCGCTATATCTTGCTTTTTCAAATACAATATCGGGATCTCACCTTTTAAAGTGTCATCGTCTTGCTCTATGTTCCCGCGTACCAAATAATCATTAGTACCTAACTGCAAAATATTATCACGAAAGATGATTTCAAGGGTATTGTTTCTAAAGTCTATCTCATCGAGTTCAATATCTTGAAAAAAGGTAAGCAGATACTTGATATTTTGAAATGTTTTATCTACATTGTCAAAAGAAGGGTTGGCTTTACGTTGTGGTATACGTATAATCTTGGCTTTGAGTATAAGCTTTTTATCAAGTTTAATGTATAATCCATCAACATGATAGTCAAAAAGTTTTAGACTATCTATCTTTATACCTGCAGCAGCCCAGACAAACAATGCAACAAAAAGGACCACGAAAAAGATGAGTGTATTACGAAGAAGCACATGGATGGCATGGGCAGAAAATATCGCACTGGTCTTTATCATCTCATTTGCCTTTTATACTACACTTCCTGTCAAGACCACCAAAACACTCTTGGTTCCACAAGGTTCTATTGGTCATATTATAACACAGTTAAGTAAACAGGGGTACGCAGTGTCTAGCATAGACAAGTACCTTTTAGTGCTCATGGGCAAGCCACAAAGTGGTTGGGTAAACATAGGTGAGAGTAAACTAAATCGTATTGATTTTCTCTATAAACTCACCACAGCCAAAGCCAAAATGGAAAAAGTAACACTCATCCCAGGAGAAACAAAAACACTTTTTATAGAGGCACTTGCAAAACAGTTTCAACTCGACAAAACAAAACTTGAAACACAATACACACACTTTTCTACCTACCCCGAAGCGGGTGTCTATGCCGATACCTATTATGTACCTTATGGTATCAGCGAAAAACATCTTATGCATTTTTTAGTGACAGAGTCTGAAAAGAAATATAAAGAGATTTCTCAAAAGGTTTATGGTACCTACAGTCCAAAGCAGTGGCTAAACATACTCATCTCCGCGTCCATCATACAAAAAGAAGCTGCCAATGCAAAAGAGATGCCCATCGTCTCTTCTGTTATCGTTAACAGACTGAAAAAAGGGATGCCTTTACAGATGGACGGTACACTAAACTATGGTAAATACTCCCATATCAAAGTCACGCCAGAGCGCATAAAAAATGACAGCAGTCGTTTCAACACCTACAAGTATAAAGGTCTACCCCTTTCTCCCATAGGTGCCGTAAGTCTAGATGCACTAAAAGCAGCCATGAAACCTGCAAAAACAAACTACCTCTACTTCATGAAAAATGCCAAAGGGGTGCACGACTTTACCAACAATTATAAAACCCATCGAAAGAACATAAGAAAAGCCCGTTAAAAACAATCGCTAATTCAGAAGTTATACTATAATAACTGTATATAACTGATGTAAGATGGAAACAAAGATTATCTAACTTAAGCACATTTAGCTCAAGCTGTTGAAATTGATATACCAAATATTATCCAACAAGTTTATCCAAGGCGTTTAAAACAACAACGCTTGTATTTGTCTCCACTGCCACAGATACACTTTTCATTACGCAAGAACTCCATTTTATCTTCATAGATTTCACCATCGACATACTTCCACATATCATTGACCTTTAAAAAGGTTGAGCGCTCATGGTGCATATGTTGCTTCCCATCGAAAATATAGTAGGCTTTAAACTCCACCACATCCTCAGAGACATCTACTATCTCCAAGTGTTGCCAAAAGCTGTTGTCTGCCCAGTCTTGTATAAACTTCAACTCTTCATCTGTCCACGTATGGTCATGCGTAGTGGCTTGCAAGTAGTTCACATCTCCCAGACAATACGCACTATAGCGTGACCTCATCAACGCCTGAGCACTTGGAGCCACCTCTAACACTCTAAGTATGGGTTCACAGCACTCTGAGAATGGTTTATCTGATTTGCAGTAGCATGGTTGTTGCATTGGGGTTTCCTGTGTGGTTTAATTGTTAGTATAATAGCATAGATTATTTTTGATATAATCTTCTTACAGTAAAAAATTATATACAGAGAGACATAATGTTCGAATTTACCCTTTTAATTATCATTATAGCATCCATTACTATGTATATAAAAACTACTAAAAATCGTATGCCATCCACTAAAAAACCATTTCATAAACCCTACAATGAGAGTTGGAAAGATACACCCACAAAAAGTCATCAGAAATCATACAAGTCACAACATGAATATAAACAACAATACAATCAAGTTGTAGGTGACTTAATTACAACGAAAGAGGTAGCTAGACATTTTAAAACTACACAAAAAAATATTAATCAAATTTTTCAAAAATTAGAGTGGATAGAAATCAAGGAAAAATGGATACTCTCAACAATAAAAGGTAATTTTAATGGTGCAAGACAAAAATATAATGCGCAAAGTAAAATGAAATATGTATTGTGGGAAGATGATATTCTTGAAAATGAAGCACTCACTCAGAAATTTAAAAATCAAACAAAACAAAATACAGAAGAAAAAATTTATCAAGAACGAAAAAGACAAGAAACAATATTAAAAAATCCTATAAATTGTAATCATAAAACAACTCATGAGGAGAAGATAAATAAAGGTCGAGAATACGAAGAATATGTAGCAAAAGTATATCGTTCACGAGGCTATCATGTCAGTGAATATGGTAAGCAACAAGGCGTACTTGACCATGGCATTGATTTAATTGCAAAAAAAGAAAAAGAAATCGTACTCATTCAATGCAAAAACTGGAATGAAAATGGAAAGTGGAAAATTGAGCATAAAGATATTAAAGCGTTTCAAACTGATGCAAGAACTTTCGTAGAAGATAAGCCATTACTTAGAAGTTGTCTATTAACAGCAAGATATACTATCTCAGGAGACTTCATACATCAATCTGCCATTAAACATATTGATGAAATGAAAAAAATAGGGAAAAGAGTTGATTACGAAATAGTCAAAATGCCAACTATTTAGCAGCCTCAATAAACCCAAACACAGCCTCAAAAACTTCCTCACACTTCTCATCTGCCAAGATACTATGTCTATCACGAGGTAAGAGTAACAACTTCTTCTCTTCTGAACGTACACCATCATAAATGAGCCTTGCACTCTCGCGTTTTACCACAGGATCATTGTCTCCTTGTATGATGAGTATAGGTGCAGTAACTTTACTGAGAGACTTTGTGACTTTGGACATGACTTTTTCAAGTTGTGATACAGAAGCCAAAGGGTGTTTGTGGTAGTTCACCAAGGGTTGTTCTGTTTTGGAGTTGTCTATCCATTCCATGATACCCTTGGCATTAAGATATGCTACCATCTCATTAAAGAGATGTAAGGTAGGTACCACATAGCTTACACGCAGGTCTTGCAGTTTAAGCGCAGCATTGATGGAAATGACCCCATCTACCTTGTACTGTGCTGCGTGTATGAGTGCTATAAGCCCCCCTGTAGAGAAACCACCGATGTAGACTTTGGAGCAGACCTGACGCATGGCAGTAAAGGCACGTTCAAAGTCTGTCTCCCAATCTTTGGCTGTGACATCCAGCAGTGCTTTGGGGTCAGTGGCATGTCCATGAAGTCTTGGTACATACACATTAATACCTCTCTCAAACAAATACGCTGCAAGTGTGGCTATCTCTCTGGGTGCTGCCATATACCCATGCGAAAATACCACCCCCATATCAAACTTTTCATCAAAGAGTATGATAGGCGCACCCTTGTTATTTCTGCGTGGTTTTTTACCCACATACTCTTGATACTCACGTTCAAAGTAGTTCCACGAACGTTTTGAGATGTGTCTAAAGTTATCCAGTTTAAGCTCTGCTTCTGTGTATTTACTGTTCTCTTCTGCCATTTTGACAATGTTCTTTTGCCATTTAATTTCATTGAGTATGACTTGTAGAGTATTTTTTACCCGTACCTTATGGAAGGGGTACTCTTTTTCAAGCAAACTTCTGTCAAAAAGATACTCTCCGTCACTGTCTTGGTAGAGTATCTTTTGTTTCACTGCCACTTCTATGGCAGAGGCAAATGGTGCATAATTTTCATCGAGTATAAGCTTAAAGACTTCACTTTGAAGTTCACTGTGCAAATTATGGTCTGGTAATTCACGTAAAGAACGCGCATTTTTGTAGATGAGTGTACGTAGGTATGTTGGACAGACCTTTACCGTAGGCATCGTCACCAATGATAAGATAAACATATGGTCAAAATGTATCTGCATCTGTGAGTAGACACGTTGCATCATGTCATTGGTCAGAGCTTTACGTTTGGCATCTATGAAGGCATTTACTTTTGTTTCATCGTAGATATCTTCTTCATTCTCCAAGAGTGCATCCATATAGTTATCTAAAGCTATAGGTTTACCAAAACGTATGTTCATATGTGCGTTCATAAGGAGGTTTACTTCTATCTCAAGTTCTTCAAAGAGGCGTTTGTTACGTTGGTTTATCTTCGTATCGACCCAATTTAAAAAACGGTTACGTCCTGGTCGTATGGGGTAGTAGGTAATGGAAATAGGCACAATCTTTACACTTAATGACTTGTCTATCTTGTTACTGTCTATATCCATCTTTCCACAAAAGTCTTTAAGGGTTTCATTATGGTTGCGTCTGGCTCTTTCTTGCAAAATCCTAGCCTTGAGTGCCATCACCGCTGCGCCTGTATGTACAGCTCCTTCATACTCAGGAGAATGGGTAAAAAACTCTCCATAGTTAAAGGTAATACGTTTGTTTTTTACCATATATCCCTCAGGGTAGATAACCCAATCTGCACTCCCAGACAGCAAGTCCTCAACTATGATGCAGTCTCGGTTCTTACTCTTATTTGAGATAGCGCCTACCCACAACATAAACTTACCCAATGCTCCCACAAACACAGAGTCATCTGCCAAAGAGCGTGAAGTCCTGTCATACTTTTCATACAACACATGTGGTACGACAAAGGTTTCAAAACGTGTAAAGTGGTTTGCTACGAAGAGTACAGGCGACTCAGGTAATGCCTCACCACTTACCGTTATATTGGCTCCAGAAAACTTACGTATGAGTCCTATGGCTAAAGATGAGACAGCAAAGGCAAATCGCATGATTAAACCTTTTTAGTACTTTTACGTACCGTTTTTGGTTTTCTAAAGTAGTCGTTATGTTTAAAACTATCTACTGTGATAATCTCTTTTTGTAAAGCTCTTGCACTTTTAAGCTCTCGCGTCTCTTTGGTCGTAAGCTTTTCATCTTGTTTTTCTTTGACTAAGAGTTCTTTAACCGCCTGCATCGCATGGGTAGCTTCTAGTAACTGCGTAGGTCTCTCACCCATATAGATGTTTCCGCATACTCGTTCTCTCACAGCGTCATCTTCACTCAGTACTTTTGCTATGGCATGTAGGTTTATGTCTTTCATGGTTTTACCCATAGGGTTCAGCCGTGTACAAAAGCCCATAAGTTTAAACGGTATGCCAAGTACACCTCCCGCAAGGTTTTCAAAAATGCCTCTAAAGGCAACATCTATCTTGCCAAAGGCATCTTCGACTGCTACTTCTAAAAAAACTTCATCACTCTTAGGACGACCATCAATCTCAAAACGCTTCAGTGCCGCGGTGATGAAGTACATCTGTGCCAAAATGTCACCAAAACGTCCAGAGACTGACTCTCTACGTTTGAGTGTTCCACCTAATAACCCTAGTGCCACATCTGAGAAAAAAGCAAACTTCGCAGAAGCCCAAGCGAGCTTTTGTTCATACCGTCTGGCTTTACCTTGACTCACTGTCGCATGTGCATACCCACGTGTCACACCCATCACACATGCTATAGCTTTGTTACGTACCACATGTCCTATATGTGTAAAGAGCAAATCATCAAAATACTGCACATTTCCAGACTCCAACGCTTCTATCTGAGAGTAGGCATAAGGGTGACAACGTATCATCCCCTGCCCAAACATGATGAGCGTTCTAGTCATAATATTCGCTCCCTCTACCGTGATAGCCACTGGTGCACCAAAGTACGCATGAGCCAACAAATTACGAGGGCCTCTACTAATGGATGCTCCACCTTGTATGTCCATGGCATCCAGTACATTTTTACGAAACATCTCTGTGCTCTCGTACTTCATAATGGCATTGGCAACAGCAGGTTTTTTACCATCGTTGATGGCTCCTAGTGTAAAGGTCTTCGCCGCATCAAGCATATAGGTACTCGCACCCAAACGCCCAAGCACTTCGGCGATACCCTCAAACTTAGCGATGCTAAGCCCAAACTGATACCGTACCACAGAGTAGGTAGAAGCCACATAGGTAGCAAGTTTTGAGCCACCTGTACTGGTACTTGGCAACGATATACCACGCCCCACAGCCAAAGACTCCATAAGCATCTGCCAACCATTACCAAGCCCTGACTCTCCACCTATCACATCGTCTATGCTTATGATGACATTTTTACCCACAAGTGGTGCATTGACAAACGGTACATTTAACGGGTCATGTCGGCGTGTCTGGTCAATGCCTTTTTTCTTTGCATCTACCAAAGCACAAGTAATGCCCCACTCTTCTCCTTTACCCAAAAGTTTTTCAGGGTCTTTGAGTACAAATGCAAGCCCTATTACGGTAGCTATGGAAGAGAGGGTAATGTAACGCTTCTCAAAGTTCAGACGTATCTTCATCTCTCCATCTTCATCTCTAAACACTACACCCTCAGACTGTATGGAGCCTGCATCAGAACCTGCTTCAGGTTCTGTGAGTGCAAAACAAGGGATGTCACGACCATCAGCCAGTCTAGATAGGTAGTGTTCTTTTTGTGACTCTGTTCCATAGTGCAGGAGTAGTTCAGCAGGGCCAAGAGAGTTAGGTACCATCACCGTAATGGCAAGTACTTGTGAGTGTGAAGCGAGTTTTTCTATGACACAAGAGTGTCCATAGGCAGAGAACCCAAGACCTCCATGCTCTTTGGGGATGATCATCCCTAGAAACTTCTTCTCTTTGAGGTACTTCCACACCTCTTTTGGCAAATCACGCTTTTCAAAGACTTCCCAGTCAGAAGTCATAGCGCAGACTTCGTTCACCTCGTTATCTATGAAGTCCTGTTCTTCTTGACTCAGTGTCGGGTAAGGATTGGCAAAGATTTTTTTAAAATCAGGCTTCCCCGAAAAAAGCTCCCCTTCTACCCACACATCTCCTGCGCGAAGGGCTGTCTTTTCTGTTTCAGATATCTTAGGGAGGAGTCCATTTTTTTCTATAAACTTAAAGAGATTATTGGTTATGAGTTTCACCCGTGTAGGTCTATGCAAAAACAGCAAAGCAAGCGCCACAGCGACTACCCACCAAAGCACTCCTGCTCCTATACCCAGTAACAAAACACCCAAAGCCAAAAACCAAGCCCACAAAGGCGCAGCAAAAAATGCCAACGCCAAAGAAACGATAAGTATAGAGAGTATAAGAGCCATCATGTCCTCCTAAATTTGTTTATGATTTATGATAGCGTTTGTGGTGTGGGGTTGGTGTGGAGTGCTGATAAGACACACTATCCTCTCATAAATATCTAGTATATATTGATTTAATCTGACAGGCAAATATTTTTTGTATACTTTATAATACAAAAATTACGAATTAGTAGGACATAATGTCATCTAATACATATGTTAGGAGTAAAAATTGAATGCATTTTTATGGATTATACAAGCAATCTTATTTATATTTTTCACTGAGGAAGTTTTAAGAAAAAACAATTCATGGAACTTAATCTTTAATCAGTTTAAAAATGGATTAGATATATTTTTGAATTGGCGTTCTCGGGCTGATATTTTAAAAGAATTTAAAATAATTCCTGATCTTTTTAGTAAATTTGGAGGTCTATCTTTAGTATTAATGCTATTAATGGCATTTCTTAAAATTTACAATCCATATGTGATGGCTTTATTATTTTCCATATTCTTATTTTCTTTAATTACACTATTTTCCTTTAATTGAGTTTTTAGACACAAAGATACTATTAAAGAATTTAAACCAATAATTTATTTCTTTGGTTTTCTTTTAATTATTGTTGCTATTAATTTATATAATAATCCAATATATCCAGATTCATTATTTGAAATATCAAATAAATACAATATACAACTTCCTAATAAGTTAGAATCGTTTTTCAATATTGTTTATATTTTCTTAGCTATTATGTTAGCTTACTATTTAATTGTATGGGGAGTTGCATTAGTTATACCAAGTTCAATATTATTAATTTTATTTTTAACATCTCAAATATCTATTTTCATAAAAAAATATATTAACAAAAAAACAATGATAGGGATTATGTCCATTTTACAGAGCCACTTGCAAATTCAAACCCACCCAAGTGACTAATTTTTCCTCATAGTAATTTTTGAGCTTAAAAAAATCATTACAAGGTAAAATCTCTGATATTCTACCTCTAATTTGCTAATTATCTATA
>JALUYL010000083.1 GCA_027012955.1 Sulfurovum sp. | reverse complement strand
GGTCATTAAACTGAGAGAAGTTGTCAACCCATTTGATAGGGTGCTCCACATTGTAAAGCTTCTCCATACCTACAGCATGCAGTCTTTTGTCAGCAAGGTGCTTAATGTACTGCTCGATGATATCATCGGTAAGTCCAAGAATCTGTCCTTGCGTGATGTATGCACCCCATTCACATTCAAGTTTCACAGCATCTCTAAACATCTGATACACTTCTTCTTCAAGCTCTTTTGTAAAGAGTTCTGGGCGCTCTTTTTTGGTTGAGTTAATCATGTTTTGGAAAAGTAACAGGTGTGTCACCTCATCCCTTTGAATGAAACGTATCATCTGTGCCGTTCCCAACATCTTGTCTGAACGTGCAAGCGTGTACAGATACGCAAACCCTGAGTAAAAATAAATTCCCTCTAAAATCTGGTTGGCGAACATCGCTTTTACAATATTTTTATCACTTGGATTGGTAGAAAGTTCTTCATAGACTTTCGCGATGGCATCATTTTTGGTTTTGAGCTTCATATCTCTTCTCCACAGCTCATAAATCTCTTTAGAATTTGTAGAAATACTGTCAACCATCACGGCATAACTCTGTGAGTGTAGTGCTTCTTCAAATGCTTGACGTACCAAAATGAGGTTTACTTCTGGCGAAGTAATAAAAGGGTTAAGGTTGTCAATGATGTTATTGGTCTGTAAAGAGTCCATAAAAATAAGCTGTGCAAGTACTTTGTCATAGGCTGATTTTTCTGCGTCAGTGAGGTGTTTGTAGTCATTGACATCACGTGTCATGTCAACTTCTTTTGGGAACCATGTGTTGTTAAGCATCATCTCCCAAAGGTTATACGCCCACTGATACTTAATATCATTGAGTTCAAAAATCCCTGTAGGGTTTCCCCCAAATATCTTACGTTCACTCGTTGTCTCTTCTGATTCGGGGTTATATATCTTTTTACGTATCATTTACTTACCTTGTGCATAATTTCATCGCTTAATTGAAAACATTATACACATTTTCGCTGATTTTTAGCTAGACTAAACCTATGAAACATTTAGAACCCTCACAAGTCGAAGAACTCTTACAAATACTGGCTAAAAAACCGGGACAACGTATCGTCCATTTTTCCGATGCAAACCACATTTTGACAAAACATTTACAGCATTTTTGCCAAAACATCGACACACAATATTATCTGTATTGTATCAATGACAGTTGTTATGATGATATCAAGCCCCTCTATGCAGATGCCTCACATATGAAAACAATTAAGTTCAATCTACGTCGTCCACGTTACCTGATACAAGGTATAGAGTACGATTATCTTCTCGCAACACTAGACTTTACTCAAGAAAACAAACGTGAATTTTTAGAAAAATGCTACCCCATCATACGTACAGGCGGAAACATCATCATACTCATCCCAAATAGTACCTCTGCACAAAGAGATGAATGGTCAACACTTCTTGAAGGAACCTACTATCTCTCTGTAAACATCATAGACAACATATTCAATGATAATGATGTCATTGTCGCAAAACGTATGCATGGATGGGGAGATGAATAATTTGACTGGTCAAATGAGCCTACTGCTGAAGTAGTCACAGTGACAACGTAGTATTTTGGGCTTTGCTCAAAATGCGTCCTATCAAATAGTGCATGGTTGGGGAGATGAATAATTTGATGTCTTAAACAGGTAACTTTTCATTTTAAGGGATATTTAAAGGAGAAAGCATGGACAAGATGCTTCACAAGAAGTGAAAAGTTACCTAGAAAGCCAGAGGAATTAAGGGAGGGAGGGACACCTCTGTATCGCTTTCATGGTGCAAGTATATTCTTTTACTGTGTACTGAATGTGAAACGTAAAATTATAAATACGAACAACAATAATCTGTGATACTTTTCACATTCACTTGAAATTTGCTATCGGCAGGCACATCAAACGACTCGCCACCTTTTACTGCTATCCACCCATTACTGTTTGGAAGCTTCACATCTAACGCACCAGAAGTAATCTCCATCAGTTCAGCTGCAGCCGTACCAAATTCATATTCACCTGGTAGCATAAACCCTAAAGTCTTTTTACTTCCATCTGCAAAGTGTACGGTACGGCTTGTCACGGCACCATCAAAATAGCTGTTTCCTTCTAGTTCTACTGTTACGTTTTCAAATTGTTTCATGTTATGACCTTTATTTTTTGTGAAATTATAACCAAACAATATTACACACTAAGTCAACACTTAAATAGATATAATAGATCATTAGGAGCAAAACCCATGCAGAAACTTCTCTATATTACAGACCAAGATGAATATGTAGATCACTCTTTCATCGCCCCACTCTTTGAAGTCTACTTAAAAAAGTATATGACTGTTGACATCGTGTACTTTACAGACTTCAAATCTGACTTTGAACAAAAAGACGCGCACCGATTTACGGTACCTTCTCGCTATAAAAACAGCATTATAAGCGAACTCATGCATAATGGTGTGGACATAGCTTCGTATGATTTTGTGATGGTACGAAACAACATAAACATCATGAAACATGTGCTAAAAAACAGAGAAACATACCATTATAAAGCACTCTACCGTTTTTCTTTTCCTAAGCGTAGCATCAAAATGTGTTGTGACAAAGCAGACAATAAAGCAGGTTTTCTCTCACATATGTTTCACCGTTCAAAAACAAAGAAAGAGACAAAGGTTATCAACCAATGTGATGCATTTTTGCCTACCTCACAAAGTATGCATCAGACTTTTTTACCTGATGTAAACATACCAAGCATACTCTGTTCTCCTGCCATAAACCCCGATATGCTGTACGATAATCAACAGCATACAGGCACACAAAAACGATTTGTCTATGCAGGTACACTGGACAAAGTACGAGAGTTTGAAACTGTTTTAGATGCCTTCGATGCACTAGAAAGTGACAACTGGAAACTCCTTATATCGACAAGAGACAGCCTCTACGCACAAAAGATGTTAGACCGCTATCCTACCATACGCAGACAGGTTCAAATCTTCAGTGCAAAAACCAAGGCATCTTTATTGGAACTCATCTCTAAAGCAGACATCGGGGTAGCACTTTTGCCTGATATTCCTATCTATAACTCTTCTACGCCTGTCAAGATATTTGACTATTATGCTTCTGCTGTGCCTTGTCTTATGACTGACTCAGGACATACCAACAGTGTCTTTACAGACTGCGTTGATGCATGGTTTTGTGACTTTACACAACAAGATATTAGCCAAAAACTAGCGTATCTTCTCAGCCTAAGCAAAGAAGAGGTGATAGCCGTAGGTGCCAAAGGGCAACAAAGGCTTTTAGATGTAAAAAACTATAAAACATTAGCGAAAAACATCGCTGATGCACTCCAAACACTTTAAGGCAGACATATTATGCATAAAAATCACTATGACGTTCTCATCGTTGGTGGAGGTATCTCTGGATCTGCACTGTTTTATGAATTGGCTAAGTATACCTCTGTCTCTTCACTTTGTCTACTTGAAAAGTATGAGGCTTTAGCCACGCTCAACTCTAAAGGTACCTCTAACTCCCAAACCATTCACATTGGAGATATAGAGACCAATTACACTCTTGAGAAAGCCAAAGTCACCAAACGTACCGCAAAGATGGTAGAAAAGTTTTGTTTACAGTATGACTTACAAGACAAAATCATGTTTTCACATCAAAAAATGGCATTGGGAGTGGGTGAAAAAGAGGTGCATTTTATAGAGAACCGTTACCATGAATTTAAGGAGCTCTTCCCTTACCTTGAACTTTGGGATGTAGAGAAACTTAAAACATTAGAGCCCAAAATCGTCTACTTAGACAAAGCCCAAACCAAAGTACGTCCAGAGCCCATAGTTGCCATGGGTACCAACACCCAATACACTACCGTCGACTACGGTGCCATGTCTGAAGCTCTGTCAACACAGGCACAAAAAGCCTCTGACATCCCTACAGATATTTTTTACAACACGCAAGTCGTTGACATCTTTGAAAAAGAGGACAAAACCTTCGAAGTACACTGTAAAGACGGCAGCATTTACACAGCCAACTTTGTCGTGGTCAACGCAGGTGCACACTCACTCTTTTTAGCCCACAGAATGGGTTATGGTAAACATATGGGCTGTCTACCCATGGCAGGAAGTTTCTACATGACAAACGAGCATTTTTTAAACGGTAAAGTCTATATGGTGCAAAACAACAAACTCCCTTTTGCTGCCTTACATGGTGATCCTGACATTTTAGCAGAAGGGAAAACACGTTTTGGACCTACCGCACTCATGCTTCCCAAACTGGAGCGTTTTAAACCAGGTACCTACTGGGATTTCTTTAAAACACTCAATTTTGATTTTCACATTGTAAAGATATTTTGGGATTTACTCAAAGACTCAGACATACGCAACTATGTCTTTAAAAACTTCCTTTTTGAAGTACCTCTCATCAACAAAGGTCTATTTGTGCAAGATGCCAAAAAAATCGTCCCGTCTCTAAGTGTCGATGACATCACCTATGCCAAAGGATTCGGTGGCGTACGTCCACAAGTACTGGATAAAGAGAAAGAAAAACTCATGCTTGGAGAAGCCTCCATCAACCCTGGAAACGGCATCATCTTCAACATGACACCTAGCCCTGGTGCGACGTCATGTCTAGGGAATGCAGAAAGAGATATGCGTGAGATTGTGGCGCATTTAGGGCTTGATTTTGATGAAGCTTCATTTTTAGATGATTTAACGGAGTGATTCTTTCAATTTTAATTTCCTTATATTTGATTTGAGGCGTTGGTATTCTCGTCATTTTTTTTAGAAAAAAACGAAGCAAAAAAAGCGTTGTGGCTCTCGAATCGCTCATCGCTTTCAAGGTCGTTCGCCACAACAAGGATTTATAATATAGCTAGGCTATCGCCACCTTCAAAACAAACCTCTTCTTTTAACTTCAAACGAGCCACCAATATTTTCTTTGACCTACTTAAATCACTTACGCTTTTTTCTTTTTTGGTTACTTTTTTCTCTTTTGTCGTAGTACAAAAAAGACGAGGTGCCCCTTGAGGGTGAAAAAGTGACAAAGAATGACAACACCACAGATAAGATAAAAAGAATTTTAGAAAAATACACAAACATTCTACACAAAAAAGCTATAGTGGAAATATAATCTAGATATTTCCAAAAAGGACATTATCATGCCAAATAAAAATACTATAACTCTCACCAACAATCAAACAGGCAAAAGCCACACCTATAACATTTTAGAGGGGTCAAGAGGTCCTTCGGTAGTCGATATAAGAAGTTTCTTTGCAGACACAGGTATGTTTACATATGATCCCGGTTTCACAGCCACGGCAGCGTGTAATTCAACTATCACCTTTATCGATGGTAAAAAAGGAGAACTTCGTTACCGCGGCATGCCCATAGAAGAACTGGCAAATAATCATAGCTACCTAGAGACCTGCTTCCTCTTACTCAATGGACGAATTCCTAATCAAGAAGAACTTGTCAACTTTGATTTAGAAATACGCCACCGTGCCTACCTACACAGAGGACTACAACAACTTTTTGATGCCTTCCCTGACAATGCACACCCTATGGCAACACTCTCTGCAGCAACTACAGCATTGGCTTCTTTTTATCAGGAACATTTAGACATTGAAAATGAAGATGAGTATATGGAAATGGCACACCGTATCATCTCTAAAATCCCTACTATTGCTGCCTTTGCCTACCGTCACTCTTTAGGTATCCCCTTCATAGAACCAGACATTGATTTGAGCTTCACAAAAAACTTCCTCACTATGATGCGTGCCTACCCTGGAGGTAAAATGCACCTTTGTGCTAATGGTCATGAAGATATCAAAGATGTAGAAGTGCGTGCCTTAGATACTATTTTCACTCTTCATGCAGACCATGAGCAAAATGCCTCTACCACAGTGGTACGTGGAGTAGCCTCGACAGGAGCGCACCCTTATGTAGCCATAAGTTCAGGTATCTCTGCACTTTGGGGACGTGCGCATGGTGGCGCAAACGAATCTGTCATCGCACAACTTGAGCACATAGGCTCTATTGACAAAGTAGAAGCGTTTATAGAAAAAGCCAAAGATCCCAATGATGACTTTAGACTCATGGGCTTTGGTCACCGCGTCTACAAAAACTTCGACCCTAGAGCCAAAATCCTCAAAGGCTTACAAGATGAGTTACGTGAAGAACTGGGGCTTGACACAGAACTCATGGCAATCGCAAGAAAGATAGAAGAGATAGCCCTAAACGACGAATATTTTGTTTCACGTAATCTTTACCCAAATATTGATTTTTATACAGGCATCATTTTAACTGCCCTGCAAATACCAAAATCTATGTTTACGCCTATTTTTGTTATAGGACGAACAGTAGGATGGATAACCCAATGGATAGAATTTAAAAAAGATGAAACATCTAAAATTGCTAGACCGAGACAATTGTACACAGGGGAATAAATTTCCGTAGGGTGTTGTGCCCTCACAACACCAAAAATATGAATTGTAATCAAAACTTGAATTTCATAACAAACTTCAAGGTGTTGTCATGGGACAACACCCTACAAAATACCCAAAAATACAAGCCAAAATAAGCGTTTTTATTTTATTTTCCATACCATAGGTTAAAAAATCATTTAAAATGGATTATTTTACAAGTTAGATACTCTAAACAACGTTTTTACCAATAAAGCCTCGTTTCCCATGCTCCGCGTGGGAATGCATATCAGAATTTTGAATTATTTTCATGTATGTTTTGGGATTTCCTCATTATTCAAATTGAGGCGTTGAAGTTCTCGTCATTTTTTTTAGAAAAAAACGAAGCAAAAAAATCGTCACTCCTCTCGAATCGCTAATCGCTTATTCGGTCGTTCAGAGTGACAGTTCTTTTTAATATAGCTAGGCTATCGCCAATTTCAAGATATATTTTATATCTATGAGCCACTTGCAGATTCCCAAAGACAACCCACAATTTAAGCTAAATTGAATTTCAAAAAAGCCCTTAAACCCTCATAAATGTTATAATTATCTACCAAAAAAAAACAACACTACAAGAACAAAC
>JALUYL010000082.1 GCA_027012955.1 Sulfurovum sp. | reverse complement strand
CATGCCATCTCTTTCCCTACTGATATTGCCCATGAAGCATTAAAACCGTTGGCATTAATGTCTGCATTTGGAAAAACACCACAAGAGTTTGATAACTTTATGAATTTACAGATTACCCAACAAGAGAAAGAAACAGTAAGTACAGACTCCAGTAAAATAACCATTGGAATTTTCCGTGATGCACGAAATGAGAAAAAGATTGAAGATAAGTGGTGGAGAGAGTTACTTAGTGAACTCAACAAACTTAACCCAGAGCTTCAATTTATTGATATTCTGGATCCTAACAATCGAACTCCTCTAGACGAAGATATTGAGACACTTTCAGAGAAAAATTTACGGATGCTAGCTGTCCACATTGCCAAGTTAGACGCATTTATCTGTGGAGACACAGGCCCTATGCACCTTGCGAGTGCTTCACTGACCCCCACTATTGCTCTTTTTAAGACTACATCTCCTAGTCTTTATGGGACTTTGGGTGCAAGAGATTTATCGTTGGAGATGGGAGATAAAAATATTAAAATTATTGCATTAGAAATAGATGAACATCTTAAGAGAGTTCATTATCAATAATCTGACAAATTGTATGCCCAAAGAGTATATGCATCTCTTGAATACGAGGGGTGTTATCTGAGGGAACCACCAAGTTTACATCACAAACTTCATTCATAGCTCCACCATCACGACCTGAAAAACCAAGTGTAGAACAGCCCATCTCTTTTGCTAATTTTAAAGCAGAGATAATATTGGCAGAGTTTCCAGAGGTAGAAATTCCTATGAGCAAATCTCCCTCATTTGCTAATGCTTCTGTTTGTCTGTCAAAAACTCTATCATATCCATAGTCATTTCCTATGGCAGTTAAAGCAGAGGTATCGGTAGTCAATGCAATCCCTGCTAAACCTCTTCGCTCTGTCTTATAACGACCTGTTAACTCAGCCGCGATATGTTGTGCATCGGCAGCTGAACCACCATTTCCACAGAGTAAAATTTTATTTCCCCTTTTTAGAACCTCTACGGCTAAGGTTGAGGCTTGAACCAACTCCTCTTCCATATTGTTAATAACAGCTTCTATGGTCTCTAAATGTAATCTAAATTCTCTAACAATAGTTGTTTTCATGTCCATCTTTAATCCTTTCAATGGTCTTTGTGGTACTTTTACCCTCAACAAAATTTACCAAACGAAGTTCATCAGCAATATCTTGACCGACTACTTCTTTACCCTCATAGTCTCCACCTTTAACTAAAATATGAGGTTGCACAGCTTTGATAAGTTCATAAGGGGTATCTTCATAAAATTTTACCACATAATCAACAGCCTCCAATGAAGCCAAAATATAGGCTCGGTCTTCTTCGGTGTTAACTGGACGTGTTGGTCCTTTGAGTCTACGGACACTCTCATCTGAGTTTAACCCTAAGATGAGAATATCACCATAACTCTTAGCTTCTTCCAAATACTTCACATGCCCCACATGTAAAATGTCAAAACACCCGTTAGTAAAGATAATTTTTTTGCCTCTTTTTTTAAGTTCGCTACTGAGTAGGGCAATCTCATCAATAGTTTTAATATGTGAATCCGAAGTAGATTTGTTAAGGCTTGATTCGTATTCTATAATCTCATTGAGCGTGGCTGTGGCAGAACCGATTTTTCCTACGACCACCCCTGCTGCGAGGTTGGAAAATTTGACGGCTTTGTCTATGTCGTACCCTATGGCTAAAGAAAAGCCTAAAGATGCCAATACAGTGTCTCCTGCACCAGTAACGTCATACACCTCTCTTGCTACGGTCGGATGAACACGAAGCGTATCATCATAGATAGCAATACCATCTTCACTGAGTGTGATGAGTGAAACAGTAAGGTCACACGTCTCTTTGAGTTTGACTATAGCACGTGTAAGGCTTGGCTCGTCTTTTATTTCTATTTGAGATGCGAGGTTTGCTTCTTTTTTGTTAGGAGTGAGAAGGTAGGCACCACTGTACTTAGTGTAGTCAGCACCTTTGGGGTCTACAAGTACTTTTTTACCTGATGTGTTGGCAAGGGTGATGATGGCTTTAGTTAAAGAAGGTGTGAGTACCCCTTTACCATAGTCAGAAAGTAAAACGATGTCATAGTGAGAAATATGTTTTTTTAGAACTTCCATGAGTCTATCTTGCATCTCTTGCGAGATGTCTTCTGTACTCTCTTTGTCATAACGTACCACTTGTTGTTGAGAGGCAATGATACGACTTTTTTTAGAAGTATTACGTCCTTTTTGTGTCAATAAAAAAGCATCGGACACCTCTATATCTTGTAGTAAATCACGTAACTCTTTGGCATTGGTATCGTCTCCAATGACAGAGATGACATCTATCTTGGCACCTAAGGCACGAAGATTATGTACGACATTGCCAGCCCCACCTAAAACAGACGTCTCTTTTTCTACAGCAACGACCTGTACTGGTGCTTCAGGAGAGATACGTTCACATTTCCCCCAAAGATAATGGTCTATCATCAAGTCACCGATGACTAAAATGTTTGGTGCTTGGTCTTTTAGTGCTAACATGGCTTACTTGACTTCTGTTTCATAGGTGAATTTAATGGCATCAATATAGTCTTTTATCCCCTCTTCAAGTTCCCACTGAGGAGCATACCCTAAGAATTCTTGAGAGGTAGAGATATCTGCTTGCGTGTGCATTTGATAGCCTGTAAATGGATTTGGGAAATATTCTGTGCCATAGTCAGTGCCAAGTTCTTTTTGTAAAATGTCTGCAATATCCTGAAAAGACCTTGGTTTAGAGGTACCTACGTTGTACACGCCAGATTGTTTCGCAGCACAGGCTTTGATGTTGGCCTGAATGACATCTTTAATGTAGACAAAATCGCGCACGATGTTATCACTTCCCTCAAAGAGTCTAGGCGTCT
Organism: Sulfurovum sp.; assembly: GCA_027012955.1. Classification (GTDB taxonomy): domain Bacteria; phylum Campylobacterota; class Campylobacteria; order Campylobacterales; family Sulfurovaceae; genus Sulfurovum. The sequence continues at coordinate 31,664 of JALUYL010000082.1, read as the reverse complement.
TTCCTGCCAATATCTGATGTCCAAACTGTATGACAGTAGAGGCAGTTTTGTCTTTGAAAAATTCTCTTTCTCCGTAGACATTAAAATACTTCAGTCCTACGATGGTCATCTCTGGATTTTCTTTCATATATCTGTAGGCTATCTGATCCATGGCATATTTGGAAAAACCATAAGGGTTTTCTGGCCCTTCTATGCCAACAGTTTGAGGAGAAGGTTGTGAGCCATAGGTTGCTGCAGAAGAGGCATAGATGAGTGTGGATTTTGTTTCTTTTGCCATATCTATCAGTGTATAAAAGCTGTTGACATTGGTTTGCATGACTATCTCTTGGTCATAGACTCTGGTATCTGAGATGGCTGCTTCATGAAAGATGTAGTCAAATTCATATGCCTTTAAAAGTGCCATATCTTCGTCTGAATTAAGATTTCCACAAAGGATGTCCCCATGAAAGCCTATAAGGTTTTTGTAGTGTCCAAAACTTTGAAGATTCCCATTTGAAAAGGTATTTTCTGATCTGAAGCAGTCAAAAATGACGATGTGCGCATCTGGAAAGTGCTCTTGGAAATAAAATGCCAGATTTGACCCGATAAAGCCAGCACCACCTGTGATGAGTATGGTTTTGTTGTTAAAGTTTATGTCGTTGTATTTCATGATTTTATTATATCGGGATTTTCTTCTAAAAAAGCTGCACATGTAGTGATAGAATCAAAATGATAGTCACTCTGTGTGATATCTCTATTGCCTATGGAAATACTTTGTTCAATACCTGCATTTTTGGAAAAGTCGATATCACTTTGTTTATCTCCTATCATCCATGAATTTGCCAATGATACACCATAGTTTTCAGATGTGTCTTTTATCATACCTATTGCAGGTTTCCGACAGTTACACTTAGTATCAGGAGCATGAGGACAATGATACACCTCTGTGATAGTGATACCTTGTGTTTCAAATGTTTTTAGCATCCAATCAGTAAGCGTTTGGAAATCTTCTTCACTATAGTACCCCCTACCAATACCTGATTGGTTTGTGACAATAAAAAAGAGATACCCCTCTTTTTGAAAGAGATGCAAAAGTCTAATTATATCTTGAGAGAATTCAAAGTCATCGATGCGTGAGACATAGCCGTGGTCTATGTTGATAATGCCGTCTCTGTCTAAAAAAAGTGCTTTTTTCATGGGTTGCCTATATCTTTTATTACTTTAATTTTACACTTACTTGTAAAACATTAGGCTGAAATGTTATGATGTCATCTTTAAACTTAGGAAATACAAGCCAATGTTTTTGCAACCTTACTTGGACTTTATGATGTTAGTTTAAACTAGCATCATAAAAGTGGTTTGTTGCTTTTACAAATCCATCGACTGAACCACAGTCAAAACGTGTACCTTTAAATTTGTAGGCGATGACCTTCCCTTGTTTGGCTTGTTCCAAGAGAGCATCGGTTATTTGTATCTCTCCACCTTTTCCTGCTTTTGTGTCACGTAAGATGTCAAAGATGTCAGGGGTTAAAATGTAACGCCCAATGATAGCCATATTGGTAGGGGCATCTTTAGGGTCTGGTTTTTCTACCATATCTGTGACACGGTACGTGTCTGTTGTTCCATCGACCAAATGTCCTGCTATGACACCATATTTATCGGTTTGATCCATAGGAACTTCTTCTATGGCTACGACTGAACATTGGTATTTTTCGTATATCTCAATCATTTGGGAAAGTACTCCCTCTTTTTCATGAGTACAAAGATCATCTGCTAGTACGACAGCAAAAGGTTCATTTCCGATGAGGGTTTCTCCCGTAAGTATGGCATGTCCTAGCCCTTTCATCTCTATTTGTCGAGTATATGAAAAGGTACATTTTGTGATGAGTGTGCGTATCTCGCGCAGGAGACTCTCTTTTGAGCCTCCCTTGATTTGATGTTCTAGTTCATAAGAGATGTCAAAATGGTCTTCAATGGCACGTTTACCACGCCCTGTGATAATCGCCATCGTATGTAAGCCAGCTTCCAATGCTTCTTCTACCCCATACTGTATAAGGGGTTTTGTTAAGATAGGGAGCATCTCTTTTGGGGTTGCTTTTGTTGCAGGTAAAAATCGTGTACCATAGCCTGCCGCAGGAAATAAACATTTTCGTATCATTTTTGTTCTTTTTGTGTTAATTTTGTCTTTAAGATAATTTTACCTGCTTCAACGCCTGGTTGGTCATAGGTGTCAATGTCAATAAGTTCTCCTACCAACGAAGTCAGTAACTCATAGTAGTACATCAATGCCCCTATATGATAGGCATCGACTTTAGGTATGCTAATGCTGTCAAGTGGGATATCTTTTTGTTCAAGCAAAGCTTCCATCACTGAATCACATTGCATGTTAATAAGTTCGGAAAAACTGAGGGCATTGAGTGTGTCAAGTGACTCAAGATGAGGCAGTGTAATATCGGGGATACGTAAATCATCTTGAAAATCTTCTACTTTTATGAACGTGACAGATTTATCTCTCGTGCCTTGCATAATAAGTTGTAAAAATGAGTGTTGGTCTTTAGGTCCGATGAGTCCGATGGGGGTGAGACCTACATGAAAAGCAGAATGTTTTTGGTGTTTTCCTAAACTTTCTCCCCACAGTTGTACATACCATTCACAAAAGTATTTGAGTGATTCACAGTATGCAAAAAGACAATTAATGGGGTACCGGGCATGATTTTTAGCATAATAAGCTGCTTTTTTGAGTAGAGTCTCTTGCATATAGCCCGCCTCAAAAAAGCTTTTTTTAGTAGAAAGTGCACCATTTAAAAGTGCTTGAATGTTTACACCACCAAGTAGTAAAGGGGTAAGCCCAACGACTGAGAGTACAGAAAAACGCCCCCCTACATTGTCTGGAAGGTGTAGTACTTTTGCTTGGATGGTTTGGGCATATTTTTCTAGTGGTGAGTTAGGGTCTGTGATGAATGTATAGGCTAAAGGATCACTTTGTAAAGAGTAAATATATTTATAAATAGAAAATGTCTCTACGGTAGTGCCTGATTTGGAAATCACAAGAAAGTGAGTCTTTTGTAAAGTGAGCTTTTGTAAAAGAGCATTAATATTGATGGGGTCTGTACTTTCAAAAAAGTAGAGTTTTCTCTTCATTTTTGTTACAGGTTTTAAAAACTCATAAATGGCTTTAGCTCCTAGTGAACTACCACCTATGCCTATAACTGCTATGGCTTCAACGTCATCATCTATAGAATTCTCATAAGCTAGAAGTGAAGAGATATCTTGTTCTGGCAAGGCATAATACCCCACCTGTTTAGATTCTTTCACGATGGCAGAAAAAGCTGCATCTTTATCTCTGTTGAGTGGGCATTGGAAGTATAGTTTATTGGTCATAGGGACTCTTTAGCCTCTAAAATAAGTGCATTGACTTTCTCTTCATACTCTTTTGCCAATATTTTGTCCGTTGACTCAAAACGTGTGACAAGTACAGGTGTGGTGTTGCTAGCACGCACGAGTCCCCAACCTTTGTCAAAGTTTATGCGTACTCCATCCACATCAATGATATTGCGTATATTAGGAAAATGTGCAGGAGGATTTTTGAGAAGTTCTTTAACTTTATCGATGATGAGAAATTTCTCTTCCTCGGTGGTTTCTACCTTTATCTCCTCTGTGGAAAAGACTGTAGGCAGTGCGTCTATTTCTGCATCTAAGTCTATGCCATCTGCGATGAGTTCTAACATCCTTAAGGTAGCATAAATGGCATCATCATAGCCAAAATAGCGGTGTTTGAAGAAAATGTGTCCAGAGACTTCACAGGCTAAGTCTGCACCTGTTTCTTTCATTTTTACCTTTAAGTTGGAGTGCCCAGTTTTATACATGATAGCTTTTGCCCCACGACGTTCCAGCTCATCATACATCACTTGAGAACACTTCACTTCGCCAATGACTGTGGGTTTATCCATCTTCAAGGCATACAGAAGTGCCATTTGGTCACCTTTGATGTTGTACTTATGTGTAAGCACAGCGATACGGTCAGCATCTCCATCGTAAGCAAAAGCGATATCACCATTTTTTGCTAAGGCTGCTTTTACATCTACAAGGTTTTCCTCAACAGATGGATCAGGATGGTGGTTAGGAAAGGTACCATCTGGTTCAAGGTAAAGTCCTTCATAGTTGAGTTCTAATGCATCAAAAATATCACTGATGACAGTGTCTGCTACACCATTTCCACCATCAAGTACGAGTTTTGTAGATAGGTTTTTAAGATGTGCAAACTCTTTGACCATGAAGTTGATGTAAGGTGTTTTTATGTCCACTTTTTGACTTTTGGTATTGTCTTCTATTTGCATGGTTTGATTCGCGATGATTTCTTCACCTAACGCATAGATAGCTTCTCCAAAAAAAGGACTTCTATCAAGGGTCATTTTAAAACCATTGTACTCACTGGGGTTATGTGAACCGGTAATCATCACGGAAGCATTGGTTTTTAAGCCATTGATGTCAATGTAGTTACTATAGTAGTTTACTGGAGTGGCAACCATGCCCATGTCAAGTACTTTACATCCTGCTGCATTGAGTCCTGAAGTGAGATAATCTTTAAGTATAGGAGAATGAGAACGTGCATCATAGCCTATGGAGACAATTTTGTCTCCTGAGACCTTTTCCCCAAGAAAATAGCCTAAAAGTTTCACAGAAGTAGCATTGAGTTCTTTTTCGTAAATACCTCGGATGTCATATTCACGAAAAATAGAAGAGACGATGGACATAGTTAAGCCTTAATTTTAATGTACGATTATAGCACTAAAAGCTAAGTTTCATCCCACCATAGAAGCTATCGTTAAATGTTTTATCATGGGTGTTATATTTTGTATCTATGTTTCTATAGCCGGTAAAGAGGTGAATATTTGAGATGACTTCCATGTCTGCTTCGAGTTTAAACTCTGTATAGCTTTGTGCATCTACAAAACTCAAAATGGAAGGTGCATAGGCAAAACTTGTGTTGATGGATGTGGTGGGTACCGTATCACCAAAGGGTAAAATAAGATTGGCTTTTGCTAGAAGAGGCACGGACATAAATTTGTCAGCAAAAACAGCTTTAGCACCAAAACCTAAAGAAAGTCCTTCTAAACTTTGAAAGGTATTTTCTCCTCTAAAGGCAACACGAAACATATTGTTGGTCTTTGTATGTAGGTATGAGCCATCTAAGATATAGGTGGTACTTCCTTCGTAGGCAGAAAACATATCGACAGAAGCTTGAAGTTCTAAATCGTTATTGTTAATGTTGAGACTTGCGCTATTTTCAGCATGAAGTATAGCAAATGAAAAGAGGATGCCAAATAAGAATTTTTTAGAATACATGAGAAGCCTTTTTAATATTTATTCATATAATAACATATTTTTCTTATATAAACTTAATCTGCAGGTCTATAGTTCTTTTCTTTTTGAAGACGTTCTTTTTTTATCTTCTCTTTGTGTGCTTTACGTTTTTTAGCCATATTTACGGCATCTTGAAGGTCTTCTATGTTGTCGTTACGTACAGCATCGATGAACTTAGAATGGTCATCGAACTGTCCTGTACGTACAGCCCAGATAAGAGCAGTTAATCCGATGGCACCTAAGAATGTAGACACACCTATAAGCATGATGACGATATTTTCACTCATTTTGACTCCTTTAAATTTAGGGCACCTTTAATAATAGGTGTTACCCACAACATCTCTAGCTTTTGTCTAGGCTAGGCACTCTTTTGCAGTCCTAGCCTTAGCTAAGTCAAAAAAGAGTAACAACGCATAGGCGAAAGCTAGTGATGCCCGAAGGGTGGGCTTTGCAAACGCAATCTTGCACAAGATATTTACTTCGTCTTAGCTATGGCTAGGACTCATAAATCTCTTGCACAATCTTACATTTGCAAAACCCATTGTGGGTATCACCTATTATTAAAGGTGCCCTGTTTAATGCGAAGTGAGTTCCCTACTACGATAAGCGAACTCAGACTCATGGAAAGTGCAGCAACCAGTGGATTGACGAATCCTAAGATGGCAAGGGGCACGGCTATGACATTGTAAAGCAGTGAAAAGAGTAGGTTTTCTTTGACTGCACGAAAGGTTCTGCGAGAGAGTCCAAATGAGGCATACAGGCTCTGAGGCTTTTCATCTAAAAGAACAATATCGCTTATGTTTATAGCGACATCAGCACCGTTGCCCATGGCTATAGCGATGTCAGAGGATGCCAAAGCGATGGCATCATTAATCCCGTCACCTACCATGACCACGATATGATTTTCATCGTGTAGTTTATCAATCATCTGTGCTTTGTCTTGAGGGAGGAGTTTGGCATGTACCTTTGAGATGCCTACTTCCTTTGCTACCTTTTGCGCACTTTGTAGGTGGTCACCTGTGAGCATTATGACGTCTACACCGAGTGCCTGTATCTTACTTATGGCTTCTTTTGCTCCTTCACGTATAGTATCTGTGAGCTCAAAGCGTGCGACTAAAGTTTGGTCGATACTAAAGAAGAAAAGGGCATTGTCAGAGCTAGTATCAAGCTCCATAGACGTGGACTTTAGCAAATCTGCATTGCCTCCAAGCAAAGTATGCCCCTCAAAGGTTGCCTGTAAGCCTTTTGCTTCGATGCTTTCTATGTTTTCAAGCGTTAAAGGGGTGAGTGTTTCATCTTGTGCTTGCAGATATCGTTGTAACCCTTGTGCGATAGGATGGTTGGATGTAGAGACTAAAGCATAAAGGTACGCAGGGTTAAAGCCATCCAAGAGTTGTGCCGAGACCACAGAGGGTTTGCCCTCTGTGATGGTGCCTGTTTTGTCAAGCGCTAAGATGTCTGCCTTTGCCATGGTTTCTAAAAAACTGGCTTCTTTAAAAAGTATGCCCCGCTTGGCTGCGATGGAGATGCCTACGAGGGTTGCCATAGGTGTCGCCAAACCAAGCGCACAAGGGCAGGCGATGACAATCACAGAGATACCTACTATCAGTGCTGTCTCAAAGCTACCTTCCACAAAATACCAACCGACAAAGGTAAGTAGCGCGATAACCAAAATAGTAGTAGAAAAATACCCTGAGACAGTATTTGCCAACTGTTCAATGCGAGGTTTTTTAGTCATAGACTCTTCAAGTAAAGCGATGATAGAAGTCAGCATAGAACCTGAAGCATCTTTTGTTGCTTTATAATGTACAACTGAGTCTAAGCAAAGCGAACCAGAGAGTATGGTGTCAGACGCTTTTTTATAGATGGGCTCATTTTCCCCTGTGAGAGAAGAGACATCAAAAGAGCCTTGTCCCCATGTTACTTCTCCATCTATCACTACTTTTTCGCCAGGTTTCAGCTCTATAATATCTCCTATGAGGATATTTTCTATGGACACTAAAGATTTGATACCTTCTTTAATCACTGTGACTTCAGTTGGGGTACTCCCCATCATACTGTCTAGGGTATCTACAGCAGATTTTTTACTCAGCACTTCAAGGTATTTACCCACAAGCACAAAAGTGATAATCATCACCACAGAGTCAAAATAAACCTCTCCTCGTGAAGTAAGCATCGCATAAATAGAGTAAAGGTAGGCTGACATTGCACCTGAAGCAACAAGTGTGTCCATGTTGACGATATGATTTTTATAACCATAGTAAGCACCCCTGAAAAATATCCAACCAGAGTAAAAAAGTACAGGAGTAGCAAGGACAAACTCTGCAACATTTAAAATGTCTTTAAACGACTGCTGTATGCCAGAAAAATACCCTGCATAGTGTGCAATAGCAAGCCACATAATGTTCATCGCGCCAAACACTGCGACTAAAATGCGTGTATAGTAGGTTTTTCGCGTAGCCACGGCACGTTCTTCTTGAAGTTTAGGGTCATAGGGGTAGGCATTGTAGCCTATGGAGCGGATGGTTTCTATGAGCTTAGAAAGTTTTACTGTATCATTGTCCCAGACTATTTTGGCTTTATTATTTGTGTAGTTGATACTAGCTTCTAAAACACCTTCTGTCTTGTGAAGTACTTTTTCGTTGAGCCACACACAGGCTGAACAGTGGATACCCTCTATGATAAGGTGTATTTTGTAAAGTCCATCTTCATCTATTTTAATGTATTTGTTCTTGAACCCCTCAAGGTCAAATTTTTCTAAATCATCGGTTTCTTGGTTGGCAGGTTGAAGTGTGGTGTCTCCCAACTTGTCATAAAAGGTATCTAAGCCTTGGCTATTTAGTAAATGGTACACTCCTTGACAGCCTTTGCAGCAGAAGTAGTGGTTGTTTTCTACTATCATCACATCTTCTGAAAAGGTAAGATTACAATGGGTACATGCGACTTCAGCCAATAGATTGCCTTATATAGATTATTTGTTTGGATTATTTTATCTAAATTTGAGTAAAATTCACTTATGGAAAATATATTGACACTCACGATACTTTTAGTCTTTGCAGAACTTTTTGAAGCCTATATGCAAAGAGCACAAACACTTTTTGGTGTACTGCAGAACCTTTATTATTACTATACAAAAAGTATCTTCTTGTTTTTTCTTGTGCAACCTGGATTTTACATTTTACTGCTCATCGTGCTACTGACAGGCATACTCAATGCAAGTATGATTTTTCTTTTGGCACTCAAAGTGTTTGATATATTTTACAAAATAGAACTCATTAAAAGAGTGTTTATAGAGAAAGAAGTTTCTGCAGAGGTTGGACAAATGTTAGAGTGGCAGATGCCAAATTATTTCTTTTTAATGGGTGTGATGATGTACCCACTGATGTTGTTTTATGCTTTGACATAAGACAAAAATGTCCTAAAGTTGACTTTTCAGCCAAAATGCATTATAATGGCAGAACTTACACATTTAGATAACTAATGTAAATACCTTCATAATTTATACCCAAACAAGAGGACATATGAGCGATAACAAAAAATCTTCTACTGGTAACAATGCCAACAGAAAAAATAGAACACACGTACCAGTCAATGGTCACAAAATCGAAGACCTTCAAAATCTTCCCCTTACAAAACTTGTCGAGATAGCCAAAGAAGTTAAAGTTGAAAACCCTAATGAATTTCAAAGAAAAGACCTTATTTTTGAAATCTTAAAGTCCCAAGTATCAGCAGGAGGATTTATCCTCTATACGGGTATTCTGGAAATAATGAATGATGGCTATGGTTTCTTACGTTCTATAGATGGGAACTTTGCCAACTCAAGTAATGATACCTATGTATCTGGTACACAAGTCAAACGTTTTGCTCTGAGAAACGGAGACATCGTTACAGGTCAAGTACGTGCACCTAAAGACCAAGAGAAGTACTATGCGCTTTTAAAAATAGAAGCTATCAACTACTTAGCACCAGATAAGTCAAAATTGCGTCCACTATTTGAGAATCTTACCCCACTTTATGCGATGGAACAGCTCAAAATGGAGTACAACCCGATGAAAATGACGGGACGTGTGCTTGATTTGTTTACACCTATTGGAAAAGGGCAAAGAGCACTTGTTGTAGCGCCTCCAAGAACAGGTAAAACAGAGCTTCTTAAAGAGCTTGCACATGGTGTGACACATAACAACCCAGATGCTTCACTTATGGTACTGCTTGTAGATGAAAGACCAGAAGAAGTCACAGATATGCAACGTTCGGTCAAAGGTGAAGTGTATGCTTCTACGTTTGACCTTCCTGCACAAAATCATGTAAGAACTGCCGAAATGGTGATAGAAAAAGCCAAAAGACGTGTAGAGATGGGAAAAGATGTTGTCATCTTACTTGACTCCATCACTAGACTTGCACGTGCGTACAACACGGTAACACCAAGTTCTGGAAAAGTACTTTCTGGTGGGGTAGATGCCAATGCCTTACATAAGCCAAAACGTTTCTTTGGAGCGGCTAGAAACATAGAAGAGGGTGGAAGCTTAACTATCATTGCCACTGCATTGATAGACACAGGTTCTCGTATGGATGAGGTTATCTTTGAAGAGTTTAAAGGTACAGGTAACTCTGAAGTCATTCTAAGCCGTCATGTCTCAGAACGTCGTATCTACCCTGCGATAGATGTAACAAAGTCTGGTACACGTAAAGAAGAGCTTATGGTAGACACCTTGACTTTACAAAAAGTGTGGGCATTACGTAATGCGATGCAAAATATGGAAGAGGTGGAAGGTCTGAAATTCCTTTTCTCTAAAATGATGAAAACCAAATCAAATGAAGAATTCCTTTCTATTATGAATGAAGGTGCGTAAAAGACTATGCTGAAAATTGGTGTATTCGATTCGGGCATTGGTGGCTTAACTGTTGTCAAGGCATTGAATCAAGTCATCCAAAATTCTAAAGTTTTTTATGTTGCTGACACCAGACATGCTCCCTACGGAGAAAAAACACCCCAACAAATACAAAATTATTCACTAGACATTGCTCACTACCTTGTAGAAACCTATAAAGTAGATGCCTTAGTCCTTGCCTGTAACACAGCAACGGCTTTTGCCATAACAGAACTTCGAGAACAGTATCCACATCTCATCATCATAGGTACAGAACCAGGGGTAAAGCCAGCGATAGAGCAAACCAAAACAGGAAAGATAGGTGTACTTGCTACCCCTGCAACCTTGCAAGGCGATAAATATCAAGATTTAGTACAACGTCTCCCTAAGGAAAAGAAAGTAACTCTATTTGAACAGGCTTGCGCTGGTTTGGTAGAGCAGATAGAAAAAGGGGAAGTAGATTCAGAAAGTACAAAAGTATTACTTACTCCATGGCTTTTACCTATGAAAGAAAATGGGGTAGATACTATTGTATTGGGATGCACTCATTACCCTTTAGTAGGAGATTTAATTTCAAGTATTTTGTGCCGTGATGTGGTGCTGATAGATACGGGACTAGCCATTGCCAAGCATCTTTTAGCCTGTAGTCTTAAAAAAAACCATCAAAATGTTGGAAATAATCATCTCCATATAGAAGTTACTGGCGATATTAACGAAGAAAGTGTGAGAACTATCCTCGGAAAAACAATAAATATCATACCTATATCTATTTCTAATAGTTAAAAATCCTCTTTTCTTATCTTTTTTTTATCAATTGTTATTGAATTGTCATTAACTATAATGTTATCTATGCTAGAATATTCTCATACGGTTATACTGTATTGAAAAAGCCAAATTCATCGTGAGGTGAGTTACGGAAAGTCTAAGTTTCTTGATTGCAAGAAAGCTAGGTTACCTCGGTATAAGTGTTCATTTTCTTGGAATGAATTGAAGATTATAAAATGATATTGTATGACAAAAGGAGTTATAAAATGAAATTATCATATTTTGCCGCATTTGCAATAAGCACGGCCTTAGCCAGTGCAAATCATGCTGATATTACAGCAGGATTGTCTTATGTAAATGTAAAAGCAGATGGGAAGACCTATAAAATAGAACGTGTCAATACACCAAATACGTACTTGAACAATACCTATGCTTTAACCTCAAGACCTTCACCTCCTTTCTTTGTCCAACCTTTTATTGTGACAGAGGGTGTTGAGACTTACGGGGAACTTGAGTTACTTGATTTTATCTCAAAAAAGAGAGGGGTATTCATTGATGCAAGATTACCAAATTGGTATTTCAAATCAGCTATACCAGGTGCGAGAAATATTCCATTTAAGCTGTTCCTCTCTCCTTCTGCAGAATTGAATAAAGTCTTAAAATCACTAGGTGGTGTAAAGAAAAATGGAGCATGGGATTTTTCAAATGCTAAAACCATTTTACTTTATTGTAACGGTGCATGGTGTGGGCAGTCACCTACAGCGATACATGCACTTGCTAAACTAGGGTATCCAAAAGATAAAATGAAATACTACCGTGGTGGTATGCAGTCATGGCAACTATTGGGATTAACAACATATGTACCTAAGGAGAAAAAATGAAAAGATTAACACTATTGGCAGCGTTATCGTTAACGATGCTTTTTGCAGGTTCTTATGACAAGGTGAAAATCACCCCAGATATTGCATATATTTATGTCTATCATAAAGGTAAAGCAGTAAAGGTGCATAGAATTCAAGATACGAAGCATAAATTGACTGGAGAATATGCAAAGCAGTATCGTCCAGGTAAAGATATACAACCTATAAAGTTGGATGAGAATGTTCGTAGTATTGGTGAAGTTGAATTACTTCATTTTATGCGTAATAAAGTGAATAAAAAACGAGGTATTTTAATAGACGTTCGTCCTAAATCAAGCTATAGAGCAGAGTCAATCCCTTCAGCGGTAAATATTCCTCTAAGAGTGAAAGACAATAAAGTAAAATTTGACAAAATTCTTCATATTTTTGGCGCTAAACGTCAGTCAGATGGATCTCTTGAAACAAGTAATGTTCTAGATATTGCTGTATATTGTAATGGTCTTTGGTGTGGTAAGTCAGCTGCGTTTATTAAAGCATTGCTAGATGCTGGATATCCTGCTGAACACATATTATATTATCGTGGTGGTTTCCAAATGTGGAAAATCTTAGGATTTACAACGGTGCAAAACAACTAAATAAGGTTTAGACATGAAAAATTTAATAGAAAGTTTTGCAGTCTTACTGGTAGGTATTCTATCGGCTTTGATTATATACCTTATTGTCCAATACAATATGATTGAAGATGATAACTTTATTGAAGACCTTGCCTATGTTGCACCAGTTAAGAAAAAAGAAACGACCAAATCATACTTAGATGATATGGAAAAATATTCAGATGTTGATGTAAAAGTTGACCCGACAAAAGATGATACAACAAACAGTGTACATGTAAAGTCAGAATTGGCAAAAGATAGATTGCATGATACGGTTTCTGATACATCTAAATCAACTTATATGAAAAATTTGGATAACTATACAGAAAAAGTAGAAACAAAAACAGTGCCAAAAAAGAAAAAAGTTGAGAAGGTTGAAAAAATAGAAAAAGATTCTGTTGTAAAACCAGATGACAATCCAGGGATGGATGAATTCCGTAATGCTTTAGACAGTATTGTAGACGATGAGGAAGAAGTAGCAACTCCAGTAACTTCTAATAAAGAAGATGGCAATGTAGATGATGAAATCCGCATGGCAATTGATGCTGCCTTGGAAGACCTATAGAGAAACTACTTAAGTAGTTTCTCTATAGCCCGATAGCTTCTCTCACCTTAGACATCTTATCTTGTGCAATGGTCTTTGCTTTTTTAGCACCCATCGTCAAGATATCATTTACCTCATCCATATGTGAGAGATAGTACGCACGTTTTTCACGCGCTTCACCTAAATCTTCCCACATTAACTCTTTCAAATACTTTTTGAAATGCCCATACCCCTCTTTACCACTTTTATAACGTGCCTGCAGTTCAAGTTTTTGTGTATCATTTAAGAAAAGTGATGCTAATGCATAAATGTTGTCATCTTCCCATTCCAAGGGCTCGCCTAAAGGTGTAGATGATGAGATAATCTTATTACATCTTTTTTGTAAAGGTTTTTCGTCCATAAAGAGGTCGATGGCATTGTCGTAAGACTTTGACATCTTCTGTCCATCAATACCAGGGATAGTAGCCACTTCTTCTGCTACTTTATGCTCTGGGAGTACAAAGATTTCACCATATTCATTGTTAAACTTGGTAGCAATGTCACGTGTCATCTCAACATGTTGTATTTGGTCTTTACCTACAGGGACTATTTCTGTGTCAAGCATGAGAATATCTGCAGCCATAAGTACAGGGTACGAAAAGAGTGCGTGGTTGGCAGAAATGCCTTTGGCTACCTTATCTTTGTAAGAGTGTGCACGTTCTAGTAATCCCATAGGTGTAAACTTAGAGAGTATCCAGTAGAGTTCAAGCACTTCAGGTACATGGCTTTGTACCCAAAAGGTTGTTTTATTTGGGTCGATACCAACTGAAAGGTAGTCAACAGCTGCATCAATGGTATATTGTTTAAGTGTCTTGGCATCTTTAGACGTGGTAAGTGAGTGGTAGTTGGCTATAAAAGTAAAGAGTTCATTCTCTTCTTGGAGTTCTACCATAGGCTTCATAGCACCAAAATAGTTTCCTATATGGAGTTTCCCTGAAGCTTGGATTCCTGTAAGTACACGCATGGTCACATCCTAAATAATTTTAGGAGATTATAGCAAAGAGTAAGTAAAGGACGCCTATTGGTAGAGGTACCTAGTGGGTACTTCTACCAACCCTCTTCTTCATCCATTCTTTGTCCACGTTTTCGTGCAACCATATCGAGTGGTACCCCTTCAAAATCAAACCTTTCTCTAAAAAAGTTTGACAAATAACGAATATAGGAGAAGTGTAAGTACTCAGGTCTATTGGTAATAAGTGCGATTTTGGGTGGTTTCGTCTCATATTGTGTAGCAAATTTGATGTTAACCACGGCACCATTATGTGAGGGTACATGGTGACGTCGGATAGCCATACGCAAGGCATCATTAAGGTCAGAAGTAGGGATACGATAGGTATAACGTTTATAGATAGTGACAATCTGGTCAAGTATCTTATTGACACGTAGTCCTGTTTTTGCAGAGATGGTGATAAACGGCGCATAGTGTAAAAATCTTAGTTCATCACGTACATCATCTACTACCTCTTCATAACTTCTTTCATCTTTGATGTCCCATTTGTTTAACACGATAAGACAAGCAAGTTTATGTTCTTCTATGAGTCCTGCAACTCTTTCATCTAGTTCTGAGATTTGCGTAGTAGAGTCAAGCATGAGTATAACAAGGTTTGCTTGTTTGAGTAGCTCCGTTGTACGAGAGAGTGCGTATTTTTCAATCCCTACTATCTTGGAGCGCTTACGGATACCTGCTGTGTCTATAAAGGTCACTTCATGTCCATCATGCTCTATCATCTCATCGATAGGGTCTATGGTAGTACCTGCCACATCTGAGACAACAGAGCGCTCTTCACCTAGTAAGGCATTAAGTAAAGAAGATTTCCCTGTATTGACACGTCCTATGATGGCAACTTTTATTTTGTTGTCTACCTCTTTTTCATAGCTAGCATGTACTTGTTCGACTATTTGTGCAAAAGGGTCTACTTCTGTATCTTCTTCTAAAACCAGTTCAACTTCCACTTCAGGTGCAGGGATGTGCTCTTCCATCCAGGCATAAAAGTCGTTAAAGTAACGGTTATGACTCACAGACATAGGAAAAGTAGCATCCGCACCAAACTCTAAAAACTCCCAGTAACGCTCTTCTTCTTTGTCGTTGTCTATCTTGTTAACCACGAGTGCGAGAGGTTTTTTCATCTCTTGGAGTTTGTAAAAGAGTTCTTTATCTTCTGCATCGGGGATGGTTTTTCCATTGACCATATAGATGATAATGTCTGCTGCTTCAGCGGCTTTTAGTGAAAACTCAGCAACTTTAGTAAAAAGCTCTGAAGAGTAGTCTATCCCGCCAGTGTCAAGCACTTCAAACTCACGGTTTTCCGAGATAGTCACGATACGCTTTTTAATGTCACGTGTCGTTCCAGACATATCTGAAGTAATGGCATCACGCTGTCTAGCCAAACGGTTAAAGAGTGAAGACTTCCCTACGTTAGGGCGTCCTACAATGGCTACTTTTTTTAAAGGTTGTTCTTGCATTTAGTTTTCTTTCTATGATGTATTCTCTTGTCTACTGAGAATAGAGGGTATTTAATGGTTGGCATTATAGCATATTTAAAAAGTTATGTTAAAATGAAAACAATAGAAAAGCAAGAGGAGCATGGCATGTTGGCATTAAAAGAGGAATTTTTACCTAACTATACTTATGAAGAGTATAAACTTTGGGAAGGTGAGTGGGAACTTATTGACGGGATTGCCTATGCTATGTCACCTGCACCTACAGTAACACATCAAGAAATAAATCTAAATATCGGCAGCCTTATTAAAAGAGCATTAAAAGGGTGTAAGCATTGCAAAGCTCTACCTGAAGTAGACTGGAAAATCGACAACGATACCGTAGTCCAACCAGACACGCTTGTCGTATGTAATCTAAAAGAGCGTGGTGCGTACCTTTCTCAGACACCTGAAATCATCTTCGAGGTGCTCTCTCCAAGTACAAAGAAAAAAGATAGAAACTTAAAATATCACTTATATGCTTCTGAAGGCGTTAAGTACTACATCATGGTAGACCCTGCTGGTATGTTTGCTGAAGTATATAAATTAGATGGCACTATTTACCGTTTAGAGGGTGAATATAAAAATGAAAGTTATACCTTTGACACAGAAGCGTGTAGCTTCTCTATCTCTTTTGAAGAGGTTTTTGATTTAGACTAGTGATGTGAGTTTCTCTTTAAGGGTACGTTTTAGCATCTTTTTAAAACCTTGCGGAGAGATAATACTTATCTGTGGTAGCCACTTAATGACGAGTTCTTCTAGTTCGTGTAGGCTAGAGACTTTATAGTGTACTTCTATGTCTCCGTTGTCAAAGGTATGCACTACTTTTTGGCTAGGTAGGTACTTTTTAAAGAGGAAAAATCTACGTACTTTTTTTGAAACTTGTAGACGCACTAGTATCTCCTCTTTCCCAAATACTGCCCATGGGGTTTGTATAGTTTTTATAAATTCTATGATGTCTTTGTGGCTACTAAATGTTCTATTCTTATACTCCACCTCTTCTATCATAGCTATGCGTCTAAATTCAAATTGGTTTTTGGAACTGTTTTCTCCGACCATGTAAAAGTTTTCATTGAGAAAAAGTATTTTGTAAGGGTTAAAGTTTGTTACCGTGATGGCTCTTTCACTTTTGTAGTGTATCTTCACTTCCTTGTTAAACTTGATGGCGTGTTCCAACTTTTTTATGACTTCATGGTTTTGCATGTTCTCAAAAGGACGAGACTTAAAGTTATAGACAGACATGGACTTGTCTATGAGAGCTTTGGTTTTGTCTGAAATAAGGCTCTGCTTTTGTGTCACCCCAAAGAGGTTGACTATGTTAGCCAGTGTCATGAGGTCGGTAGCATGAAGCACCTCGTCAAGTAGTACCTTTTTATAGGCTTGGTAACACTCTCCCTCTTTGCTCATAAAGTCCCCAAAGAGTTCACGTATCAGCTCAAAGTCACGACGTATGGTGCGGTCACTTACCGCATACTCCTGTGATAGTCTTGTAACGCAGAGTTTTTTACCTGCATTTAGGTCTTTAAGTATTTTTATGGTTCGGTATAGGCTTGATTTTTGGCTCATTGGACTTTATTCCAAGGAACCAATATATAATACAGTATAGTTGTAATAAATCCAAAAAGTATTATTCCTAAAGTCTGTATAGCTATAAAAGACAGAATAGAAGCATTGGGAAACATATCTAAAATAAATCCAAAGATATCTAAGGCAAAAAAGCCCCCAAGAGGTAAACTTATCCATTGTAGAAAAATCATTGGTATAGCGATTAATTTATTAAGTTTCAATTGACAGTTACAATGTTGGCAATAATTTCTTCTAAAAATACCTGTTGTTGATTTCTTCCAAAAATTTAAAGGTTTTGCTTGACAGCATGGGCATTTATTTATATGAAAAATCATACTAGGTACTCCTCCGTAGATTCTTTCACTAGCTTCATCAACTCTTCATCCATATACTGATACTCATCAGGTATATCTAGCACAATCACTTTTTTATGCTGTAAAAGTTTGCTGTATTGTGCTTTGAGTCGGTCTTTGTGTTCCATTACAAAGATGAGATCTGCCCATGTAATGTCTTTTGCATTAACCGTATGTCTAGCCTTTTGGCTAGTACCAGTAGAGCGTACATTGACACGAGGGTCTTTACTGTAGACTTTCTCTGCTGTAGGACTACGCCATTGGTTTCGACTGCATATGAAAAGGATGTTTTTCATTTTATTTTTATTCGATACTTTTTAAATTTTTTAAATCCATATATAAGTACATTTCTAATAAGTTTTAATTCTTTTTTACTAAATTCAGGATGATAGGGAGGATTATTTTTAGTTACACTTGGTAGATTTGTTCCTATAAATGCTTTTTCATAAATTTTATATGCTTGTGGAGCTTTTTTCCTATATGCTTGTAGATTATCATTATCAAAAGAAAAAGTATTTGCTAAATCTATGAAAAAATTCCATGCAGTTAAAATCTCATTACATACAAGGCTTTTTTTATTTGTATTCACCCATTTGAACACTATACCTAAATCATGTGGTATGGGTTTAAATTTATTAACAATTTTTATATTTTGTTTTTTAGCATATTGTTTTAAATATTTTAATTTTGAGAAAACAGGTATCTTTTTTGTTTCTTTATCAACATAGTACAAATCTTCACTATCTGTACCCATTTGAAAAATCATATATCTATTCTTCTTATTTAACTTGTAATGTAATGGATAAAATTTAATTTTCAAAATATACTCCAAATTTTTAAACGGACAAAATACGTCATTGAAATATTGTACCATACTTTCTATACAAAAATCCAAATAACCAAAGTGTAATCTACAATTCTGAAAAAACGCTATTTTGACATTTTTTATCTTTTAGTGTAACATTAAAGTGTACAGAGTTTCTCTGTGTAAAACCATCGGAGTTCGTTTTGGACGTTAAGCTAGCGATTACTTCGGTAAAGCATTGGCAAACAGCCGTAAAATCTAGTAGTTTTTGGTCTACTAATCTTTCACAAAAATAGTTTTTAATTCCAACTGCACTAACCTTACAAGATTTACTCCAAGTTTCTTAGCCGATAAAATACGTGACTGAAGCAGATAAACCTTATATGTAAAACTAGTTATTCTTTCTCTTAAAGATAGAGTTCTTTAGATTAATAAATAGCATAGACAAAAATATACCAATAACAACAATTAAAGCAAAGGATACAATATCATCAAAAGAGTCAAATAGCAAATCAAAATAGTACGATAATGGGGGATGCTCAATAATATTTTGATAATGAGCTTTTTTATCTTTCAGAAGCTTAGGGTTTGCAAAACCATAAAGTTCGGCTAATTCTAAATATGCTAAACCTTCTTCAGCAGTTGTAGCTTGTGCTTCTATTCTCGATGCTGTATAGAATAGGTCAGAAACTATTTTATCTTTTGGTTTAACAAAGACAAGACGCTCTTTTAATTGGTAATTTATTGCTTTTCGTATATCTGAGATTGTGTGTGTTTGGTTGTTTATGCTAATATTGTCATCTAAAATAAACTTTAAAGGAAGAGAAATAGCTCTTTTTGTTTGTAAAAAATTTTTATTTTTGCTCTCTTTGATTTTTAATTTTAAAATAAGTTGGTGTAGCCACTCTGTCCCATAGTGAGAACTAGAGTCTCTGTTAATTCCTTCTGTTATCCATGTTAGTGCTTTTTCATTTTCTCCATTTAGCTCATATGCTGTACCAAGGTTTGAAGCTATAGAGTATTTCTTTGGGTGGAGTTTATTTAACGTTAAAAGCTTTTTAATTGAATCATCATATTTTCCTTGAAGCATTAAAATAACAGCATTTTCTTCTTCCAATTCATCGGATGACACTGTTTTATATTTTCTCTCTTCTAGTATATTTTTTAGTGTTTTTTGAGGTGATGCTCTTTCAATAGTCTCTGTAAGTATAAGCGCACTAACATAACCATAACCTTGATATTTATGCTTTCCGTCAAGTGTTGTACCGTGAATCCATATGCAAGAAAATAGAGAAGCAGGTAGTAAAAATAGTAATAGTTTTTTCAAGGATAACCTTCAATTTTAATGTATATTTATATCAACAATTATACTTTTTAAACCTTACTGTCCTCCTTTAGCCCATTAATTCAGTATGAATAGGCAAACAAGTTAACAATATTAATACTTTTTTCATAACTATCCATAGCGACATGAAATTGAATCTATAAATAAAATAGTAACGGACAAAATACGACCAAAAATACAAATATAATACTCCTACAAAACAAAAAGGAGTCAAAAATGAACTTAGAAGAGTATGGATTTACTGAGATAGACAATGCTGTATTAGAAAAAACAAAAACACCCTACAAAATATATGCGGAGCTTTTAGATGAAACAGCGCAAGAGCAGTTTTATGATGTATTGGCAGAGCCTTATGTGACTTATGGGGCGTTAATGCCAGATGCGCATGCAGGGTATACCATGCCCATCGGTGCAGTGTGTGCTACTAAAGATATGGTAGTCCCTCAGTTTGTGGGGTTTGACATTGGGTGTGGAATGTGTGCTTATAAGACCGACTACACCAAAGAGGAAGTTGAGGGGAAGGCAGAGTTTATCTATGAGCAGATTGTAGAGCGCATTCCATTGGGGTTTAAGACACATCAAAATCATCAGTCACTCTCTATAGATTTGCCTAAAACTGAGTTTGCAGAGCATGTTTTAAATACCACAGGACTCAAACAAGTAGGAACACTTGGTGGAGGTAATCATTTTATTGAGGTAGGGTATGGAGCAGATGAAAAAGCGTGGATTGTCATTCATTCAGGTAGCCGTGGGTTTGGACATAAGATAGCTTCTCACTATATGAGTAAAGCGTATGAACTTAAAAACCCAAATAAGGATAAGTTGGAAGCTTTGGTTACTGACTTTAAAGAGCGAAACAAAATCTTTAAAGAGAAAAATCCAGAGGGGTTTGAGAAAGCCGTGAAGAAGTTTACGACCAAACAGGAGTTAGCACTTCTTAAAAAAGCCAAACTCGATAATATTAAAGAGATTTTACCTCTGGATGTTCACTCTAAACTTGGAAAAGAATACATTAAAGACCAAAACTTTGCGTTGGAGTTTGCCTTAGAGAACCGAAAAAGAATGATTGCGACCATTCATGAGATTATGAATGAGGCTTTTGGTGGTTCATTTGCGTTTCAAGAGCATGATGAAGTGCGATTTATCAACCGTAACCATAACCATGCAGAGTTTGATGAAAAACGAGGTGAGTGGATTCACCGAAAAGGAGCAACGCATGCTGAAAAAGGGATGAGAGGAGTCATCCCTGGCAATATGAGAGATGGTTCGTTTGTGGTCATCGGAAAAGGCAATGAAGATTCCTTGGCTTCTTCTTCTCATGGAGCAGGACGAGTGATGAGTCGTAAAAAGGCTAGAGAGAATGTTTCGCTAGAAGATTTTGAAACATCTATGCAAGGTATTAGAGGAACGGTTGATGTCAATACTTTAGATGAGTCACCTTTTGCCTACAAAGATATCTTTGAGGTGATGAGGTTACAAGATGACTTGGTAGAGGTAGAGGAGCACATCAAAGTGCTCATCAATGTCAAAGACAATACTAAGAGTCGCTACTAGGCAAGGATTCTACGTAAATACTTTGTGAAGGGAAGGCAAAGCTTGAGTGGTTGGATTCTACTATTTTCATGATTTGTAAATGAACGTCTTCTCTGGTGTTGAGGTATTTTGCCCAGTTGGATGTTGCAGTGAAAGTGTAGATGAAGATGTTGAGTGCAGAATCTCCAAAAGATTCAAAGTTTACAAGCAGGGTTTCTTTTTGGGAAATGCCCTCATGGTTGTGAAGCATATATTTTATCTCTTCTACGATGTTTGTCATTTGTGTGCTTGAAGTGCCATACGTCAAACCAATACGCATTTTGATACGACGTACCCCACGGCGCGAAAAGTTTTCTATGGGGTTGTTGGCCACGATTTGGTTAGGTACGGTGATGAGTGACTTACCAAAAGAACGTATCTTGGTGGTACGCATGCCTATGTCTTCTACGGTGCCTTCTACGCCGTTGACCTTTATCCATTCTCCTATGCGTATGGACTTGTCTGCAAGCAAGGAAAAAGAGCCAAAAAGGTTAGATGCAGCATCCTTGGCGGCAAGTGCAAAGGCGAGACCTCCTATACCTAGTGAGGCCACAAGTGCAGTGACGTTGATGCCCCATACTTGTAGCATAGCACCTAGACCTACACCTGAAATGAGTATCTTTAAAATGGTAAGTATGAAGTTTCCTACCTCTTTGGACAGGTCTGAGGAAAAACGTCCTGCAAATGTATGTGCCAAACCACGTAGGGCTTCTGTCACTGCCAAAATAGCCCAGAAAATATCATACACAACAAGGGTACTTAAAATATTTTTGATGAACTCTGTCTCTTTAAAGATAATGAGAAAAAATAGATGTGCCCCTATGACGATAAAGGCAAACCGTGTAGGCGCTTTTAGTGCGGAAATGACACGGTCATCATAGTAGTTCGTAGTGTATTTCGCAAGGTTTTGTAATGTAGCGATGACAATGAGTGTAAAAAACTTACGAAACAAAAGAAATAAGACAAACACAACACTCGCTGCAATCAGTTGTGCCAAAGGGATCCCAAAAACAATATGAGAGAAAAAACCTCCATAGCTAGAGTTATAGAGTGGGGTGAGCGCATCTTGTGTGATGGTATGAATGTTCATATCGAGTCCGTCTATGACGTCCAGAGATGTAGTGGCATTGACTTCGGTAGTTGGCATAATTTTTCCCTCACGATTTGGGGCACCTATTATTAGAGATGCCCTTTTATTCACTTAATTATAGTAAAATTTGACTCAATAAAGGATTTTTATGTTTAAAAAAAGTGTATTTATAGGTTTTGTCTTGTTATTTGCCTATACAGGTGCGGTAGCAGAAAAAATAACAGCAAACTTTGATGTAAGCTATGGGATATTTGGAAAGATAGGTGTGACAAATGCAGTGTTAAGTAAAGATAGTAAACATTACACAATAGATGTACACCTAGCAGCGACAGGTTTGGCAAAGGTACTAAGTGGTGGGCGAAAAGAGCATCACATTTCCAAAGGACATATGGAGCATGGGTTGATGGTGAGTGACTTGTATCAGGTCATTAAGTCCCATGGTGATGTGATGGTAAACAACGTATATTGGATAAACCATCAGAAAAAGTATGTACGTGAAGTGTATAAAAAGTATGAAAAAGGAAAACTGGTTACAAAAGAAGAAACGCGACTTGATTTTTATGCTAAAGATGATTTATTAACCCTTTACTTTAATCTCGATAGTGCCATAAAAGAGAAAACAAAAGCCAAAACCTATGTCTACAAAGCGGTTGGTGCAGAACGTCAAAAAGGGAAAGTGACTGTTATTGTCCCCAAGACGAATGTTTTGGAAAGTTATAAAAAAGAGTTAGGTAGCGATGCTACTTGGTATGCCACGGCGATTATACATCAGAAGATATTTTCAAGTAAAGAGGGTAGATTGATGTTAGCCATAGGAAAAGATGGTATTACCAATAAGGCAGTGCTAAAAGACGTGATATTTTTTGGTGACATACGTGCCGTACGAACTAAATAGGATTTTTTTGTTACACTTCCACAAAAAATGAGGCACATTTTGAAAAAAATTATCAAAAATATGGACAGAGGTATCCTTTTCATGCTTCTGGCTTCTCTCTCTTTTGCCTTTATGGGTGGTTTTGCCAAGGTAGTGAGTCAGTCTCTCCCCCCTGTAGAAGTTACTTTTTTTAGAAATATTTTTGGTGTCGTTTTGGTAGGTCTGTCTATTGTGAAAGTGCCATTAAAGCAGACAGGTGGAAAGTTCTTACTTCTACTCTTTCGTGGTTCTATGGGCTTTGCAGCGTTATTGGCATATTTTTACATCATGGCACACATTCCATTAGGTGAAGCGGTAACGTATAACAAAACTTCTCCTATCTTCGTAGCTATTTTTGCATATATTTTTTTAAATGAAAAGTTACACCCTAGTGCCTTGTTTGCCATCATCTTAGGTTTTGTGGGTATCGTGCTTGTAGCACAGCCAGACGGTATGCATTTTGACAAATATGATTTACTTGGTATCTTTTCAGGTATCGGAGCAGCACTTGCCTACACCTCTATACGTGAACTTAGAAAATACTATGATACCCGTGCCATAGTTATGTCTTTTATGGGAGTTGGAACTGTAGCTCCCTTGATACTGATGCTTATGACACCCTATATTGATGTACCCAAATCTTTTGACTGGATGTTTGCCCAGTTTGTCTTGCCCGTGGGCGTAGAATGGGGCTACGTGACAGCAGTTGGAGTCTTTGCTACCATGTCACAACTGCTTATGACCAAGGCTTATGAACTAACCAAAGCAGGTATCGTTGGAACGATAAGTTACAGTAACATCGTCTTTGCTGTGCTTATAGGTGTGATGTTAGGAGACCCTATACCTGATTTTTGGACAGTTTTGGGTATAATCTTAGTAATTGTGTCAGGGCTACTCGTAGCGCTACCTAAAGCAAAAGGATAATGACAAGATGATTTTAATAGCAGGCCCTTGTGTACTTGAAAGTCGTGACAATGTCATGCGTATTGCAGAATCATTGGGGAAATACCATGATGACTGTACCAAAGAGTTCTATTTTAAGGCAAGTTTTGACAAAGCAAATCGTACGTCTTTAGACTCTTTTAGAGGTCCAGGACTTGATGAAGGGCTTAAAATGCTTCAAGAGGTCAAAGATCAATTTGGTTATAAAATCTTGACCGATGTACATGACTATACGCAACCAGCAGCCGTTGCTGAGGTAGCAGACGTGCTTCAAATTCCCGCTTTTTTATGTCGTCAGACAGATTTACTGGTAGCAGCTGCAAAGACTTCGGCGGTAGTGAACATCAAAAAAGGGCAGTTTTTAGCACCTCAGGCGATGGAACACTCAGTAAAGAAAGTACTCAAAACACGTGGTTTTGACGGAGATGCTACGTATGAAAATGCAGAAAAGTATAATGTCTGGCTTACAGAAAGAGGTTCTACCTTTGGTTACGGAAATCTAGTTGTAGACATGCGAGGACTCAAGCAAATGAGAGAGTTTGCGCCTGTAATCTTCGATGCCACACACTCGGTGCAACAACCAGCATCTGGTGGTGCAACATCAGGAGGAGACTCTGAACTTGTACCCTACCTTTCTCGTGCAGCAGCAGCGGTAGGAGTGGACGGTTTCTTTTTTGAGACACACTTTGACCCTAGCATTGCTTTGAGTGATGGACCAAATATGATAGAATTAACCAAGTTAGATGCGCTCATTAAACAGATAGAAGCGATTCAAAGCATCGTAGAGTAACAAGATTGTGTAGGGTGTTGTGCCCTGCCCATCGGAAATGCCCTTGGGGTACACAACACCAATTAATAAAGGATAAACATGAAAATAATAGAAGGTAACCTACAAGTAGACAAAAGCAAAAAAGTAGCGATTATTAATGCAAGATTTAATCACTTCATTACAGACAGACTTGTAGAAGGTGCGCAAGATGCCTATGCAAGACATGGTGGAAATGCAGATGATTTAGATCTTATTCTAGTACCAGGTGCATTTGAAATCCCATTTGCACTAGACAAAGCACTGGCATCAGGTAAATACGATGCCATCTGTTGTGTCGGTGCTGTCATTCGTGGTGCAACACCACATTTTGACTATGTCTCAGCAGAGGCAACAAAAGGTGTGGCAAATATGGCACTCAAGTATGGTAAACCAGTAACCTTCGGTGTCCTTACTGTGGATAGTATAGAGCAAGCGATAGAGCGTGCAGGTACGAAAGCAGGAAACAAAGGTGGCGAAGCAATGGTTGGGCTTATAGAACTTATAAATTTATATAGTGAGATTAACTAATGGCGACAAGACATCAAGCACGAACAGCAGTAGTAGGACTTTTATATGCCTATGATTTGGGTAATGAAAACATCTCTAAATTCTCAGATGAAATACTTGAAGAAGATAAGATACGTAACAAACAAAAAGAGTTCTCAAATACACTCTTTACAGGTACTGTTGAAAATCTTGAGATGTTAGATAAAGAGATAGAAGAACACCTTACAGAGTGGGATTTTAACGATATTGGTAAAGTTGAAAAAGCTATTATGAGACTGGGTGCTTACGAGATACTTGTGGCTAAAACAGATAAAGCTATCATCATTAATGAGGCTGTTGAACTTGCTAAAACATTAGCAGATGAGAAGTCTCCTAAGTTTATTAATGGTGTATTGGATGCTTTAGGTGAAAAGAAAGAGTCGTAGGGTGTTGTATCCTTACAACACGCT
This sequence comes from Sulfurovum sp., assembly GCA_027012955.1. GTDB lineage: Bacteria > Campylobacterota > Campylobacteria > Campylobacterales > Sulfurovaceae > Sulfurovum. The sequence goes on along the minus strand of JALUYL010000082.1, from coordinate 5,764 downwards.
GTTGGCAATTAAAACTATTTGGTGTTGTGATGGCACAACACCCTACGGGGGGGGGTAAAAAATGACTGCAACCATGACAAAACGTATGACCATAGATGAAGCCATTGAGCTCATAGAGAAGGCTGACCTCAAAACTTTGGGAAAGATGGCACTCGCACGTAAAAAAGAGATGCATCCCAAGGGTGTGACTACCTTTGTTGTAGACAGAAACATTAACTACACCAACATTTGCTGGGTAGACTGTAAATTTTGTGCTTTTTATACGCATGAAAAAAAAGAAGATGCCTACATCCTTACTTTCGATGAGATAGACCAGAAGATAGACGAACTTCTTGCCATTGGGGGGACACAAATTTTATTTCAAGGTGGGGTACATCCTAAACTTGAGATAGAGTGGTATGAAGATTTGGTAGAACACATTTCTAAGAAGTACCCTCAAGTAACTATTCATGGTTTTTCTTCTATTGAAGTTGCTTATATCGCAAATCGTTCCAAGATAAGCATCTCTGAAGTCATTAGACGACTTAGAGATAAAGGGCTCTCCTCCATACCTGGAGCAGGGGCAGAGATACTAAGTGATAGAGTACGAGACATCATCGCACCTAAAAAACACGATAAAGACGAATGGCTTGAAGTGCACCGTCAGGCACATAAATTGGGTGTGAAATCAACAGCTACCATGATGTATGGAACGGTAGAAACGGTACGTGAGATAGTGGAGCATTGGGACTATGTACGCCAGCTTCAAGATGAGACAGGTGGCTTTAGAGCATTTATTATGTGGAGCTACCAAAGTGACCATACACAGCTTAAACGTGAGTTACCGACCATTACAAAAACCACACCGAATCAGTACTTGCGTTACTTGGCAGTGGCGCGTCTGTTTTTAGACAATGTGCCTAACATTCAGAGTTCATGGGTAACGCAAGGCTCATACATCGGTCAGATGGCACTGCTTTTTGGTGCCAATGACTTAGGTTCAACTATGATGGAAGAAAATGTGGTCTCGGCTGCAGGAGCGGCTAACTCTATGAATCAAGAAGAGATGATAGCGCTTATTCGTGATGTTGGAGAACATCCTGCTAAGCGTAATACTGCCTATGATATATTGGAAAGATTTTAACTTATTGTTTGTTTGCATTTCCTCTTATCTTGATTGTGGTGTTGTTTTTCTCTTCTACCCCAAGGGCATTTCATCGCTTTGCTCAGGGCATTTTTTTTAGAAAAAACGAAGCAAAAAAGCGTCGTTGTTCTCAAATCACTCCGTTTTCAAGGGTGTTCACAACGACAAGACACACTAGCGTGTGATTAATTAGGAAGAGCGTATGAAAAAAATATTTATTTTACTACTACTATTACAAGGATTCGCAATGGCAACAAGCCTGAATGAAGTGACTATCAACGATACTAAGGTACCTGTTGTTTTTGAGGAGGGGAAGTATATTCCTATCGTGTCAATGCAACTGGTATTTACAAATGCAGGGCATTTATCTAACACTATAGATGGTTTGGCAGATATGTCTGCGAAGCTACTTAACGAAGGTACAGCAAAAGAAGGAAGCATTGGTTTTGCTACAAAGCTAGATGCGCATGCTGTAGACTTAAGTGCAGGAGTAGGGCGTGAGAGTTTTGTGATAGAAGTCTCAGCACTAAAATCGGAGTTTCCTTATGCTATAGACAGACTCGTTGAGTTACTCAAAGACCCGAACTACACAGAAGAAGCATTGGCACAGATAAAGTACCAAAAGATAGGGTGGCTCAAACAAAAAGAGAGTGACTTTAATCATGTAGCGTCTAATGCTCTGCGTGCGAAACTCTTTAAAGGTACTGCACTTGCACGCCCGTACGATGGCACAGTAGAGAGCATACAAAGTCTCTCTTTGGCTGACATAAAAACATTTCTCACTTCTCATCTTGGGGTCAATAATCTTATCACAGTAGTAGGTGGAGATATCACTTTTGATGAAGTATCGAAGTATCTTAAAGAGGTATTGCCATTGTTTCCAAAGGTGGAGACAAAAGGGTTGGAAAGACTCACTGCTTCAGATAAAAAAGAGGTTGAATACATAGAAGAAGACACGCAACAAGCCTACATCTTTTTTGGTGCACCTTTTAACTTTTCCTATAATGCCAAAGAACAATACAAAGCAAAAATCGCAGAGTATCTTCTCGGAGGAGCGGGTTTTGGTAGCCGTATGATGGAAGAGATACGTGTTAAACGTGGGCTTACCTATGGTGTGTATGCCTCTTTACGCCGTACAAAACCTGTATCGTATATGAGTGGTTATCTACAAACAAAACTCTCTACCCAGGATGAAGCCAAAGACCTTATACAGTCAGTCGTAGATGACTTTGTAAAAAATGGCATCACTCAAAAAGAGTTAGATGACACTAAGAAATTTCTCCTTGGTTCAGAGCCATTGCGTACAGAGACACTCTCTCAAAGACTCAACCGTGCCTATAACGACTACTACTATGACCGTCCACTGGACTTTTCCAAGCAACAGTTAAAGAAGATAGAATCTGTAACACTTGAAGAGATGAATAGTTTTATTAAAGCGCATAAAGAGCTTTCAGATATTAGTTTTTCTATTGTGACGAAGGAAAAAGAGGAAAAATAATATTTGGTAGGGTGCTGTAAGGGTACAACACCCTACGGCAAAAATATGACAATTTGACATATTTTTCACTATCTTCAAAAAGCTTCGTTATAATTTACCTAATAAATACAAAATAAAGCTCGTTTCCATGCTCTGCGTGGGAATGCATACTTCATTTATGCATTCCCAACGGGACGTTGGGAACGAGACTCATGGGAGTTCACAGTGGAAGAAGCAAAACAACTTTTTAAAAAACTCAAAATCCATACACTGCTTGACCTTGCACTTATCATCCCCACATCTTACAACGATACTACACTCACACTCAAACCAGAATTAGGGAAGATAAATACACTAGAAGCGAAAGTGGTTGATAGTTCTGTGTATGCAGGGAAGTTGCGTGTGACATTTATGCTTACGCAGTCAGATCGTAGGCTCTCTTCTACCTTTTTTAGAGTGACACCCTACCACCATAAACTTTTTGAGGTAGGTACTAGCCATGTGATACAAGGCAAACTTGAGGAGTACAAGGGCTACTTGCAGATGTCTCAACCCAAGTCCATTAAGCAGATAGGCAAGATAACGCCTAAGTATAAAACTGTACTGAAAGAGAGTGAGATAAGTGCGCTTATAGAACTCTATATCTCAGAACAAAACCTTTATAACGAAGGGTTGGACTCTAAAGAAGTGGCGACGCTGATGCATATACATTTTCCTAAAAGCATGGAAGAAGTTTATGACAATGGAAGTTTTAAAGCAGAGTTTGTTACGGTGTTAAAATTTGTAGAAGCCTACAATCATCTTAAAAAGCTTCGAGGTAAACGTGCAGACTTTCCTGCACTTCATGCGTTAGATGGAGATATCAAACCTTTTGTGGATAATCTACCTTTTACACTAACTGAAGAACAACAAGCTGTCATCGCCGATATTCAAAAAGACTTAGCATGTGATGAAAAAGCAGCGAAGCGCATGGTTGTGGGTGATGTAGGTTCGGGTAAGACCATGGTTATCTTAGCTTCTGTAATGATGGCATTGCCTTATAAAAGCATACTCATGGCACCCACATCACTGCTTGCCTTGCAACTCTATGAAGAAGCATGTAAATACTTATCTTCACCGAGGGAGTCAGGTGACAACGATTCATCTGCTAAGGCAGACAAATCATTGTCACCAGACCCCTCTGTACCCTCTGTAAATATCGCGTTGGTCATGCAGGGAAAAGATAGAGGTACGTACCAAGAAGCAGACTTCGTCATAGGAACACATGCTTTACTCTATAAAGATGATTTACCTGAAGCTTCTTTAGTGATGGTAGATGAACAGCATCGTTTTGGGACAAAACAACGGGCAAGTTTAGAGGCATTGGTTTCGTCAAAGTCATCGCTGAGGGAGTCAGGTGACAACGATTCATCTACTAAGGTAGACAAATCATTGTCACCTGACACCTCTACTGCTACTGCTAAAAAACCACACTTTATTCAGTTTTCAGCCACACCTATCCCACGTACCCAAGCTATGATGGAGTCAGAGTTACTGGATGTCTCTCTCATCACTACCACACCCTTTGAAAGAGAAGTACTTACACAGACCATCACCAAGCAAGACTTTCCTAACTTACTTACACATATAAAAGAGGAGCTAGCGCAAGAGCATCAAGTCCTCATTATCTACCCTTTAGTTGAAGAGAGCACAGAAGTACCCTACCAATCACTTGAAGAGAGTAGAGAGTTTTGGGAGAGTAAGTTTGATGATGTCTATGTCACGCATGGCAAAGATAAGAAAAAAGAAGAGGTACTTTTAGAGTTTAGAGAAAAAGGAAACATCTTACTTGCTACAACTGTAGTAGAAGTAGGTATTTCACTCCCTAAACTTACCCTCATTGTTATCGTAGGTGCAGAACGCTTAGGGTTGGCTACACTGCATCAACTAAGAGGACGTGTAGGGCGCAATGGCTTAAAGAGTTGGTGTTACCTCTACTCTAACTTCAAACCCTCAGAACGCCTGACTCAGTTCTGTCAAACGACCAATGGATTTGACATTGCAAAGTTAGACTTAAAATTTAGAGACAGTGGAGACATCCTAGATGGTACCATACAAAGTGGTCAGAAGTTTAAGTGGTTAGATATGGGGGAAGATGAAGAGGTAGTCGCTAGGGCTAAAAATAGATTGGGGAGTGTGGGAAGTTAATGTAGTTTTATTCCCATGCTGAGCGTGGGAATAAGTGTAGATGGTCTATTAATACAATCCGAATTTCCCATCGGCTCTTTTGTACATGACTCTCATAATGCCGTCATGGTCGTTAAAGACGATAAATTGTCTTTTTTTCTCTGCTTTGAGCGCATCAAGTGCTTCATCAAAGTCAAGTGGTTTATGTAGTTCCAAGTCCATCGGTACGATCTCTAGTTCTTCAGTTGTGTTGTACTCACTGACTGCTTCCGCATCGGCACCTAAGTCTTTAAATGAAGTAATGCGATGCCCTTTTATTTTATCGGCATGGCGTCTGAGTGATTTTTTGACTCTTTCTATCGCTAAGTCTATAGCGGCATAGACATCTTTATCATTTTGGGTGATGACGATAGTGTTTTTGTCTTTTAAGTTAACGATGAACTCAGTGGCAAAGCCTTTTTTACCATTTTTCTCATTGGCGGAGATGATGGTATTGGCTGAAATAATGTCTAGATTATATTTTTTAAGACCCTCGACGGCTGCATCTGCATACGCTTTGATAGTCTCTGTAAGTTCAAAATGTCTTCCCGTGATACTTTTGTTCATTATAAATCCTTTAATATTAAAGTATAGATAAATTCACTATCTATGCTTAATTGTAACTTAAGATACTTAATGAAGGGTAAATGAAATATATAATTTAAAAGTGATATGTAGTGAGGGAAGTTGAAAATTTACATTTTAAAAAGAGTAGTCAAATAGACCTACTCTTTTTCTTTGTTTTGCTAGTAATACGAAATTATATTATTCCTATTACTGGAGCTCCTCCTGGTGTCGGTGGCGGTGGCGGTGGCGGTGGTACCGGTGTTCCTCCTCCAGCTGGAGCTGGTGCTGGAGCTGGTGCTGGAGCTGGTGCTGGTGCTGGAGCTGGTGCTGGAGCTGGTGCTGGTGCTGGTGCTGGAGCTGGAGCTGGTGCTGGTGCTGGAGCTGGTGCTGGT
>JALUYL010000081.1 GCA_027012955.1 Sulfurovum sp. | reverse complement strand
TTTACTACTTTTGTTATATTTGATGCTTTCATTAAAACCTTCTCAATAATAAATGTCGTGACGAACGCCCTTGTAAGCCATATTTTTTGCATACTTGCAAAAAATATGTAGCGTTTCGAGAGTCACGACGCTTTTTTGCTTCGTTTTTTCTAAAAAAATGAAGAGAATAACAACGCCACAAATATGATGTGAGGAAATTAATCAAATTATAGCAGTTTTAAAACTTGCACAGCTTTTTTATCATAATCTAACACTGTCTCATACCCCTTGATGAGTATAGGATTCTTCGCCAACTCATTTTGTAATCTCGTATCCACTTTGAGAATATCTAAAATATCCAAAGGGATAGAAGGATTTGATGCCATGCCTCTTTGTATCTCCAAGTCATCTTTCTCAAAAAGTGCACGGAGTATAGGCTCTGGGGTACTAGGATTATGGGCTAATGCCAACTGTACGTCCTTCTCTTCATAGCTACTGTAAAACTTTTCTAACAGTGATACAGGCATAGCAGCATTCATAGCCAAACATACTAGCGTAGCGTTCATGCCTTTTTCATAGATGGCTTCGAGTTGTTCGGTACTCAGTGTTCTATTTTGTGCAAGGTTACATAAAAGTGTCTCATGTTCTCTTTGTATTAGAGTATCTATCACTTCTGCATCTAAATGCTCATTGGCACCTATCGTCGATAACAGTGCTTCATCCAATGCTTGAGCATCTATAAAAGTTAAATGTTCTACATCTATCTTCTGAGAAAGTAGTAAGAGTTGTACCACTTTGTCTTCTTTTGTGAGCAGTGTTTTAAATATTTTATTATCTATATTCGCATTGGTAGCAAGTGCTTCGTTTATCTGCTCGTTCTCTTTTTCTAGGAGTGTTTGGAGAAGTGCTGTCTCTACGGTGGCATTTCCTGCCAGTGAAACATCTACTCTTTTATCTCTAAGACTAACAAGCTTGGTGATGACCTCTTTATCGAGGTAGGCATTACGTGCGATGGTCTCACGCAGTGTCACCTTCTCTTTTCCTCGTATAAGAAACTCAAAATTCTGAAAACCAATAAGCGCTAGTAAGAGCTTAGGATTTGTAGCTTCCGTAGCCAAACGGCGTAATGTTAGGTAGCTGTAGTGCAAGTCTGCTTCATTTGGCTTGATGTCAATATAACGCTTTAGTGTGTACATAATGGTATCACGGTCTTCTCTATTATCCTCTTCATCATCATTCCACTGATACATCATAAGAAGTTTTACAAAGAGCTCTTCAGAGATATTTTCATTACCTAGCAGTCTAAACACTCTATCTTGGTCATTGGTAAGCTTTATCGCCATAAGTAGTTCATCATCGTTGATACTCTCTGAGAGCAGTTTTTCAAATGCGTCCAGGCTAAATGAGGGTATCTTAGCATCATAGGCATCGTTAGAGATGTCCTTTTCTACAGGATTTAAATTAAGTGGTTCTATGATAGCAACAACATCCTCTTCCAAGTATTTGGTCATAGTGATGTCATACTTTTTCAAAAAACGTGCTATCTCATCTTGCGTAAAAAGCCCAACTCTGCCAAGAAAAAGAAACTTCATATTTGCAGCTGATACTAAGTGTTCAGGTAATGTTTGTTTTGTCATACTTTAGTATAACATAGAGGGTTTTAAATAGGAGTTAATTAGTCTGATTTGTTAATTAGTCTGATCGTATAATGCTCTCCCATCAAAGAGTTTGTACTCTTTTTCTTTAGGTTTAGATGCTTTTATCTCTTTGTCCGTGAGTGGTCTAACCATTCGTGCCATCGAGAATCTCCTTACTTTTAGGGATAACTTTTTTTGATTACTTCTTATATTCTAGCAGCTATCCCTAAAGTTATCCCCATAATATCTGGAGATAGGTAGATTGTAGTGGATGCTATTGGATGATTAAAATGTATTAAAGCTCGTATTTAAGAGGTCTAGTTGGGTTTTAATGGATTGTATGGGATAGTGAAGTGGTGGGCTCTCGGGGACTCGAACCCCGGACCACTCGGTTATGAGGGGGTTTTTCATCTACTTTTAAAGATTCACTTAGTTAAGAAAAGATACGCAAACAATGGCACATAAGTCTTTTTATGGATGTGTAGTAAAAACAGAGTAGCGCAAACTTTCCCAAACAAAAGTACAGATTAGCATAAAATGTGTAGCAATGAAGTAGCAAAATTTAGATATTACTATATTGTGATTTGAGTCTCAAATACGAAAATTATATTTAATCATTTTCGAGTTAATTACATAACTATATTTTTAAAAGATGAGCCTTCATCCTCTTCATTGCTCAGGCTAATACAAAGTACTTGTGGTAATAATATATGGCAATATAGTGAGATTTCATTGACAATTTGTATGAAGCCTATATTTTATGGCTTTTTCAAAAACACACAGACGTAAGAGCCACTTGCAGTCAATCCCCATTCTGTAACGTAACCAATATCGTCTAAGCACTACTTTTTCATATTTAAAAAAAGCTTCCAACGATTTTTCCTGCATTTCACTTATTTTCTATCAAATTTACTAAAATCCATTTTTGCGACATCCTTCATACTTTAGTTCTTTTTTGTCCCTTTATTAGTGAGTGTTATAGCAACTTTAAACTCTGATGGATGTAGATAGATAAAATTCAAAATGCAAGAACAGAAGCTACTTTGGTAGCTCCTTGATAATAGATCTTTGTTACATACAAAGTCATCTTTAAGATATTTGTTTACTCTCTCAACCATACGTAGTTGGTTGTAATGGTGGATATCAGAAGAAGGGGTGAAGTTAAAGTACTTGAACTTATCTTTCTCTTCCTTAATCAGAGCTAGAGCACTATCATGCACATTAACACCTGAGTAAAAGACAGAAATAGGGATATCTCCCTCAACAACGCTAATATGGAGTTTACCTCCTGATCTATACTTCTCTATTACCTTTAGAGTTTTATTTGACTCCTGTGCCACAATCTGTTGAAGCAAGTCTAAGCATCTCTTGGACACTATCCATTTGCTGTTGTTGCTGTAAAACAGTGATTTTCACAGGTTCTTGAACTTCACCTTTTTTAGGTCTTCCATGTTTAGCTTTAGTCTTTTTCACTTTTTTAACTTTAACAGGCTTTTGGCGTAATGGTATTTTTGCGCAAACTATCTCTTCTCTATACTCCTTGATATTGCCAATGTTGACCACTAAGCAGTTTTTTTGTAATCATCTCTGAGTATGTATGCTATTATTGAATGAATCGGATACATAACGGCACCTTTTCCTCCAGGAGTATCATTTTTTGAATACTCAGGACCCATTCCTTCACCCCTCATAGTATCCAGTGTTTTAACACTTTTACCTATAAGCTTTGCTGTTTCTACTCTTTTGAATGATAATTTTTTATATTCATTGAAGATTAATTCATACATTATTCTTTCCATATCGTTCATTTAATATTCCTCTATCCTTGAATTATTTAAGTTACTAAACACACTTTTCAATGTTCTACTCATAACAAATTTCCGATCTCATCAAATACTTCTTTTGTTAATTCATATCTCTTGTCGGGAATTAAGTGACTGTATCGTTCTGTCATTTCCAAAGTTCTATGACCTAGTTGCACCTGTATATGCCTTATATCCATTCCAGATATCGCAAGCCAACTTGCATGTGTATGTCTAAGACTATGAGTTGTTAAACGATATTTTCCGGCACCAATATTATTCGGAACAATCTTATCAACAATTGTTTGCCACTGTTTCGGCATTGCCGGTGATTGTACGCCAAATCTTCCTGCAATAACAAGATTATTTTTTTTACTTTTATAGAGCTCATTTATTAATTTTATTAAAGGACTAGTCATAACTATATGCCGGGCATTGCCGTCTTTTGTTTCCTTAAAATAAATAAGATTATTATCAAAATTTATATCATTCCAAGTCAAAGAAGCAACTTCGCTAAATCGTGCACCAGTATGCAGTAATAATAATGTAAGATTATATTTTAGAGGTGATCTTTCTTTTTTTAATTCAAAAAATACTTTTTCAATCTGTTCAAAGGTAAAAAAACCTAACTTTTTATTGTTGACTTTTGGCATTTTTACTTTTCCGTCACTAATCGGGTTTATAAAATTTTTTATTTTATTAGTGCGTATAATATAATTAAATATCTGTCTTGCGGTAGCTAATATACCCCTTACAGTAGCATTCGCAAAACCTTCACTCATTTTTTTAGACTTTATAAATTCAAAATCTATACTTTCTAAAGAACTTACTTCGCGAGTACCCAAATGAGGTGCAAGATGTATTTCAAAACATACTTTATCGTTCCTCCAAGTTTTTTTTTCTAACTTTACCCATTCTATATAATCTTGATAAGCCTCTTTAAAAATATATGACTTATTTTTTTTATTTTTTATTGGTATGTCTTCACCAAGTTTTACTTTTAACATTATTTCATTTCTTTTGTTATGACAAAATGCCTCATTGACTCCATGACTTTTCTTCCCAATTTTTAACCATATTTTTTTACCATATTCATCATTGTATGCAATATAGTAACTAGCATCACCATTTTGAAGTTTATTTTGATAAACACCATCATATTTTTTACTTTTTTGTCTTGCCATTCTTCAGCCTTTAATTAATAATAGGAATATATTTCATATTTAATACATATAAGAGGAAGTATAGTATAAAAATATTTTATTGTCAACAGTATAGGAATAAAATTCCTTTTTATGTTATAATTAGGGAAGGAAAGTTATGAAAAAAGTCACTCAAGAAGAAATCGCACATAAAATAAATGTAACCTCAAGAACCATTAGAAACTGGGAGAATGAGAAACCTGAGCTACTAAGATTAGTGCGCTTTGCCATGGCCAATGAAAGATTACATATAGATTTTTGGAATTTATTTGGAGATATCAAAGATTTTACTCTAATGCATAATTTTTTTATTGATTTCTACTTCAAATTTTTAAACTTTTTTAGAAAAAATATAACTATGCCTTCTAATAATGATGATATTTTTTCTACTAATATTATCAAAACTTTTATGATATATATGATCCAACATAATAAAGAAGAATTGATTGATAGTGAATTCAGATTAACCGATATAGATATTGAGAACTTTACACGTGATGAATTTATTAATTTTATTTTTCTAAAATGCAATAAAGAACTAAGTGAATATGTTCTTCGCAATACCATAGATGATTTTGAGACCTTAGTTCAAGATTCATTTGGTAACAATCGACAGTTTATTCAAGCACTAAAATTTTCCGCTCTTTATATGGTTTTCAAATATGAAGATAAACAAAAGTTTTCAGACAAAATGGCTATATATACTAACTTAAAGAAAACCTTAGATTTAAAAACAACGAAAGATAATAAATATTTACTAAAAACTTATTTAAAAGTAAAAGATGAGTTTCTTCTCAAGCATATTGACTTACTTGATGCTGAGCCAAATTACAAATCTAATCTATTTTACGTTCCCTATATGATAAAAAGACTAAAAAAGGAAATACACTCCTAAACTTGAGAAGTATAAAAGTTTCATCTTTTCCTCCTCTTCTGCAAATTTTTCTGTAATTCGCAAGATTACTGATGTTCTACCCCAAATGAAGACACATATACTCCCTCATCTAGTTCTCAAAATATCAGAAATTATATATCTTTTATCATATTCCAAATTCACTGTACACTCTCCAATCGAACGCATTCCTAACTATCCACATGAAACTAAAACCTATTAAGCTATAATCTAATAACTAAATAAATGGACTTATATGATAATCATAGGCATAGGAAACGTACTTCAAAAAGATGATGGATTAGGTGTGTATGCAGCTACTTATCTGAATGAAAATTATACTTTTGATACAAATATCCAAATCATCAATGGTGGCGTTGAAGGAATTCATCTTCTTAATGTACTTGAAGAAAATGATCATATCGTCATACTGGACTGCCTACAGCTTGACGATACCCCTGCTTCTATTTATGCTATTCCTGCACAAGAAATCTCAGGGTATGGTCTTAACAATGGTGGTGCCCATGAGATAGGGATACTACAATGTATGGATATGATGGAACTTCAAGGTAAAGAGGTTCCAGAGGCTATCGTTATAGGTATAGTCCCTGCCGAAGTCACCTTTACTTTTGGGTTGAGTGACGAAATTGTGGGTGCTTTTGAGGGGTATGTCTCTGTGGTATTGCAGTACCTTGCTAAGCATGGCATACGCTATACACAAAAAAAGAACACTACCCCACTCACAGAGATTATCGATAGAGCTAAAGATCCACGAGGGGTTATGATTTAACTACACTCGTTTCCCAGCCATCATACTGTGCATCATGTGCTTCAGCAATGTCTATAAGACTGAGTGTAATAGCATCTATGTCATGATAAAAAGGTTTGTCCAAACGATAAAAGTCCAAGCCTTTGATACCATCTTCATTTTCTATCTCTGTTTTTATCTTAAACCCTTTGGCAAGAAGTGCTTCTTGCAGTGCTTCTTTTTTTTCTACAGAGGGCATAAATATTTTATGCTCTATCGCACGTGCCAAGTGTAGGCTGTCACCTTGTTGTTTGAGGTTGTCACAGACTTTATGGTTTTGTATGAGCTGCCACTCTCTGGCTGTAGGGTAAAGTAATTTTTTGTAGTAGTTCCACTCAGTATCTTCACTGTGTCCATTTATCACCTCATATGAGCCATGTTCATTCAGTGCAAATTCGATGAAGTCAGGCCAGTTGTAGGTAAACTGCACATAATACAAAAAGGTCACATAGTCATCACTTATCACACGCCCCACATACTTTCCTATACGAAACTTTATCATCGCTGCTTCAAGCTTGTCTTCCATAAAAAGTATCTCTGGTTCTTCATTTTCCGAAAGTAATCCATTCTCTTTAGGGTCTTTGAGCTTCGCTTTGACAAATGCAACTATAGGGTAAGTGTATTGTAACTCATCAACCTCCATAGAGATACCTGCATTAAATTGTATAGAGGCTGGTTTTCCCTCTAAATTTTTCATATATAATTCCCAATATTCTTGCATACTTATTCCTTTAATTCATTTCTAAACTCATGAGGTACATATCTTCCCCATCGAGTACTTTGACCCTAAGACTCTCACACTCGACGCAAAAATAACGCACTTCATCCACCTCAAATACATTGCCACACTCTTTACACTCAAGCTTGAGTTTCTGTATGTTCTGTATAAACTCAGCCTCTGCACAAATCGTCCCTTCTTTAAAAGTATCAAAAGCAGTTTGTAGCAAATGTGTTTCTATACCTGACATAACCCCTATCTTGGTAATGACTTTGGTGACCTTGGTCGCATCATTTTGTGCTGCTACCTCTTCACACTGATTTAAAAGTGCTTGTACTACACTATATTCATGCATAGACTTTATCCTTTTGTATTTTTACTTTGAGTCTGTTGGGAGTCTCTCTTGGGCAGACTTTATAGACAAATTCTTGTCGTAAAGTATGAAAGTCACTCTTCTCATCCCAAAATTCTGGGTGCATCACTTCAAGTTCTTTCTCTTTGAGTGCTTCTATCTTGTCTCTGTTCTCTTCTAAGTAATCTTGTTTGTCCCAGATGAAGTCATCATCATATTTACTTTTAGCATAGGTATGCAATGCCTCATAATAATCCTTACTAGCAAAGACTTCATCTACCATGCCTAAAGACTTCGCTTTTGTCACAGAAAGTGGTAAACAGTCATCTAAAAGTGCTTGTGCCGCTTCTTCTCCCACACGTTTAGGGAGTGTATAGGTGTGGTATTCACTTCCACTAAGCCCCAAAGTTTTATAGTGAGGGTTCAGCACCACACCTTCACGTCCTACCACATAGTCACAAGCAAGCCCCATAAAGACTCCCCCTGCTCCTGCATTACGAGCAAAAGAGGCAATAGTCACTACTTCATCTGCATAGAGTATGGCAGAGACTAGGTCATTCATCGCGTTAATGTTTGCCCAACCATCTTCACCCTGCTTTGCTGAGTCTTCTAGTATATTGAGGTGTATGCCATTTGAAAAAAAGTCCATACCACCGATGAGTACCAACACTTCACATTGTGTTTTTAGATACTCCACTGCATACTTGAGTCGTATGCACTGAGCTGTACTCATTGCCCCATTATGAAAATTAAAACTTAGGTAGGCTACATTATCCCGTTTCTCCATACTTACTTCATAAAAGGTTTCATAACTTTTATCAAAAATAAGAGGTAAACGTTCTTCTTTTATGCCTTGCAGTTTCTCTTTCAATACATAGGTAGCAGGAAGTTTAAACCCTCCTACCTCTTTAAGATGTGTTATCCACACTGCACCATCTATGCACCCTAGACAGATAGCACCATCACGCTTGGCAAGTATCTCTTTGGGATTGCCTTTAAACTTCTCTTCTTTGTGTACACCATAGAGATAGCAGGGAACCCCAAGTATCTCATCTAGCACACCAGGCAGAGAGTCAGAGAGGTAGATTTTATCGATGATGGTCTGTGTGGTATCATTCTGCCAGTCTATGACTCTTTTAGCTTGTGTAAAATGCTCATGTATGGGGTTAAGCTTTTGAGGTACACACTTCTCTTTCTCTATGTTTTCAAACAATCCATCTAAAGCATCTAACGAAGCTTGAACTATCTCCTGTCTATAGAGTGAAGCTTTGTACGTATCACGTACTATAAGGTCTTGCTCTGCATAGATGTCTCCACCATCATACTCACTATTGGCACGAAGCACCACAAGCCCCCACTCTTTTTTTGTATGACTTTGTAAGGCATACTCCAAGGCATTAGGTCCTCTGTCCCCTCTGGGTCCTGGGTGAAAGATGTATGTTGGGTAGTTATCGTAGATACTTGCAGGCAAATAGGCTTTTAGAAATGGACAGAGTATCAACTCTGGCTCGTAAGCTTCTATCTCCTCTAACATCTGAACTTCAGAGATGGCAAAGCATACAGACATCTCATGTCCCTTATCTTGCAGTCTTGTATAGACTGCTTGGGTTTGGGAGTTGAAGGCGGTGACTAGGAGGAGGAGTTTCAATTAAAGACTCTTTCTGAAAGCATTATATTATTTACATCAAAGGCACTTTTATCTTTTTTATAAAATTGAGATAATGCTTTTTTCCTAAGGAAAAAAATTCTTCCATTTGACAAAAATAATTTGATTATATAATCTTCATAACTTATCTTAGTATCTGTTTTTTCTATTTTATTAATTGGAAAATGTTGTAAAACCGCATATTCAATCAACAACTCTTTAAATTGTCCTTCATCTGAAACACCATCAAAACAATTTAAAAAAAGAAAAATGAGTTCATATGCTGAAAGTTGTGCTCTCAAAATATTTGCATAGTTTTGAAGATTTTTACCTAATAAATCTTCTTGATTTTTGATGAATTTTAGTATTTGATATAAGTTTCTAAAGTATTGTCCAAGAATATGATTATTCTTATTTTGAATCCTCTTAATGTATGGATTAAGTGGGTCTATTTCGGTTCCCATATTTGAATATAAAAACTTAAAAACCAATTCAAAAACTTCTCTGCCATTAGCTTTCTCATCATATGCTTCATAATTGTGCCGTGACATAGGGACAGTATATTTGAACTTTAAATTTTCAACAATATTATTATGTAATTCAAGCATTTTAAAAAAAGTATTTTCAAAAGTTTGGATTTGTATATGCTGTTCTTGTTTACTTAAAGCATCTGCTGTTCTACTAAATTCTACTCTTGACTCTTTTAATTCTATTTGTTGAAGTATGATAGTTATCATTAGCCCAACAAATGTTAAAAAAGTTAATATGGGATTGAGTACTCCACCAAAGAAATCACCCCATTGTCCAAAATCTTTCACATTCTGGTGAACTAGGAATATATCCCAAAAAGAAAAAACAATAATTGTCCATACTGCAATTTCTATGAGAATGAATAAATTTGTAGTTATTTGTAAATGCTCATCATTATCTGAAAAAATTGAATTAAATTTATCTTTAAATTTTTTACGACCGTTCAATTTATAATATAGTAGAATAGGTATAAATAAAAATAGTACTTTACCAACACTATCATAATTTAATATACTATCCATTTGTACCAGCTATGCTAATATCCAAACTAACAAACCCCTTATCATTAGTCACAATCAAGTCAGCATCCACTTTTTTAGCACATACATACTGCATAGCATCTTCATAATCTTTATGAGGTGTAGAACCATCAGCACATAACGCTAATGCCATGACAACATCTTCAGATTCAATAGACACTAATGTAAAAATATCATTTACAAACATCATTTTATCTAGCACTTCAACCTCATTTAGCGTAGAACGATTAGACAGAACATAAAATACATTTGCAAGCGTATCACTATTGATAAAAATCTCACAGTTATCTTGTTCCAAATAGTTTGTAATACATGAAAAACTATTCTCATGTAGTGCTCTGCTGTTGTCACACATATCTATGACGATATTCGTATCTACAAAGATATTATTCTGCATGTTTTAACGCTTTTTCTATACGTATTTGTCGTATATCAATATCACCTATATTCGCGGCTGGTGAATTCTTTAGCTTTTTTAGAGCATCCAGACTTCTTTTTTTTCGTATCTGTCTATATCTCTCTTCTGTCATCTCTTGCACTATCTGTGTTTGTGTCTTACCCTCTGTTTTAGCCAACTCTTCAAGATGTTTTGCTATTTCTTGTTCAAATAAAAAGTTTTTACGTATAGTCATTATATATCCTTTTATACATATTATTTATATGTATAATACCATATACATACAAATTTAGCAAATCCGAGGTAATAACTCACCCGTAGGCAAATCCAAAAACCGTTTTGTTCCCCAAGAGGAGTTTAGTATGACTCTGCCTTTGTGTTGTTGGCTTACTGTAGCGATGACGGCTGATGTTGTATGTGTTTGCTGCAACACCTCCAAAGCTTTAGGCTCATCTTCTTTATTCACACACAGTACAAATGTACCCTCATTGGCAAGGTCAACGGCTTCAAATCCAAGCATCTCACAGATACCTCTGACCTCTTCTTGTACAGGGATGCTCTCTTCTCTTACTTCTACACAAACGTCTGAAGTTTTTGCCCATTCATTGAGTACAGCACTTACTCCTCCACGGGTAGCATCACGTAAGGCTACAATGTTGATACCTGAGTCCATGAGGGCTCTTACTTGTGGGTATAGTGATGCACAATCTGTTTGAAGTGAGCTTGCCAACTCTATGCCTTCACGTGCAGCAAAGATAGTTGCTCCATGTGCACCTACATCACGAGAGACTAAGATACTCATGCCCTCTTTTAGTCCTGAGGCCGTGATACCTTTATGTTCTATGGTACCTATGCCTGTGGTGTTGATGAAGAGTTTATCGACTGCACCTTTGGGTACTACTTTGGTGTCTCCACTCACAACGATGGCTCCGTTTATCTCTAGTTCTGTTTTCATAGACTTGACTATTTTTTCTAACTCTCTTGTAGAAAAGCCCTCTTCTATGATGACTGAACAAGTCATATACTTAGGTTTTGCACCCATCATGGCTAAGTCATTACAGGTACCACAGACTGCAAGCTTACCTATATCTCCACCAGGAAAAAAGAGAGGACTCACGGTAAATGAGTCAGTAGTAAAGGCAAGTTTTCCATCTTCTATGACAGCTGCATCTTCACTCTTGGCTAAAATATCATTTTCAAAGTTTTTATAGAAGATTTTTTTGATAAGTTCATTATTCTCTTCTCCACCATTTCCATGAGCGATTGTAATTGTTTTTGTCATATGAGATTTCCGTATTTATAATATGCAGCACAAGCCCCCTCAGAACTCACCATACAAGAGCCTATAGGGGTTGTAGGCTTACAGGCTGTTCCAAAAATAGTACACTCTTGTGGCTTTGCCATGCCACGAAGTATATCACCACAAATGCAAAGTTTATGGTCTTCTATCTCTGCTATGGGTAGTACATCTTTGTAAAGTACCTCGGCATCATAGGCTTTATATGCCTCTCTTAGTTTGAGTCCAGAATCTGGTACATTCCCAAGTCCACGCCATCTAAAAAGACTCATCTTTTCAAAGTACTGTTCTATGAGTGCCTGAGCTTTGAGGTTTCCATCATGGTTTACTACACGTTTGTACTGCACTTCAAGTTCACAGCGCTCTTCGACAAACTGTTTAACTATCATGCTAATGCCTTGCATGGCATCCACTGGTTCAAACCCTGTGACTACTACAGGACGACCATAGTCTCTAGGAAACTTATCGTAAATTTTAGAACCACTTATGACACTCACATGGCTAGGCCCTAAAAAAGCATCTATTTGGTTGTTATAACTATCAACATGCACATCACGACTGTCGATGAGTTCTACCATCACTTCTGGTACTGTCACATGGTTAATATGAAAGAAAATGTTGGGAATATTTAGCTTGATGACTTGGTCTACAAGTACAGCAGTCATGGGAGTGGTTGTCTCAAAACCTATGGCAAAAAAGATAACTTTTTTCTCAGGATTTTCCTCTGCTATCTTGATACATTCCATAGGAGAGTAAACAAAACGTACATCTGCCCCTTTAGCTCTAGCATCTTGAAGACTACCGTTACTTCCTGGTACTTTTATCATGTCTCCAAGTGTCACGAGTATCACATCTGCTTGCATAGCCAAGACATAGGCATGATCAATACGCTCTTTAGGCATTATACACACAGGACAGCCAGGTCCATGGATGAAATTGACATTTGCAGGCAAAAGCTGTGGTAATCCAAACTTCATAATAGTATGTGTATGCCCACCACACACTTCCATGATGCTAATAGGCTTTTTTAACTTCTTTGCATCTTCAGCGATAATCTTCGCATAGGCTTTGATGGTATCACCATCACGAAAGTCATCATAAAGATTTTTGAGTTCTAAACCCATAATATTCTCCTCGCCATTAGCTTTTTATCTCTTCAACATACTGCTGACTGCGAGCCTTACATTCATCATCTTCCAATATGGCTCGTTTCCTATCTTCTTCATCCATGACTTCCAGTATCTCTTTGTATGTCTCTATGGAAGAGAGTGCCTCATCTTCATCTATCTTGTTCATTACAAAACCAATATGCAAAAGTACATAGTCACCTATTTTGACATCATCGTCATCCATCATCATAAGATTTGCATCACGCTGTACTCCCATGGTATCAACCGTACACATGGTTTTATCGTCTGAGACT
This sequence comes from Sulfurovum sp., assembly GCA_027012955.1. Classification (GTDB taxonomy): domain Bacteria; phylum Campylobacterota; class Campylobacteria; order Campylobacterales; family Sulfurovaceae; genus Sulfurovum. The sequence continues at coordinate 21,437 of JALUYL010000081.1, read as the reverse complement.
TTTACTACTTTACTTGGGATTGATAAACACATATATTTCCTTCTTTTTACTTTCGTAGGGTGTTGTCCCACGACAACACCATTTTATTAGACATCTCAAATTATTGGTGTTGTAAGGGTACAACACCCTACATGCGCATCTTTCGCTTAAACTCTATCCATTCAGCCACAGCTTTCACCGAATCTATATCATTTACATTTACTTCTAAAATATCCACATTGGGCTTGATACGTCTGGCATCAGCTTTTTCCTGTTCCATATCGTATTTAAAGTGAGGTAACAGGTCTGTTTTAGTAATGAGTATGAGGTCTGCTTGACGGAACATCACTGGGTACTTTGCAATCTTATCTTCACCTTCTGGTATGGAGACAAGTACGATGTTGAGATGTGTCCCCACATCATAACTCGCAGGACAGACAAGGTTTCCTACATTTTCTACAAAACATATATCTATCTCATCTAAAGGCATATGGTGTAGTCCCTTGTGTACCATAAAAGCATCTAAATGGCAGGCAGTACCTGTTTGTATCTGCTCTGCGTGTATGCCTTTGGCTCTTAGGCGATTGGCATCACGTTCTGTCTCAAGATCACCTTCTACGACAGCAAACTTGAAGTTTGCAACATCCGCCAAATACTCCAAAAGTGTTGTCTTACCTGAACCTGGACTAGACATAAGGTTAATACCCAAAATTCCATGTTCCTCAAGGTGTGTTCTGTTATGGTTAGCCTCTTGATCATTTTTGTCGAGTATCTTCTGTATCACAGAGATGGTCTTTGCATCATTGAGCTGGGGGTTATGATTTAGGTGCTCATGTGCTTTTTGATGTTCGTGCGAATGCTCATGTTCATGTGAATGAAATGTTTTTCCACCATCATGACTATGCTCACCTGCATGTCCACTTTCACTTGCATGCTCTTGCATACCTCTAATACTACACCCACAATCTGTACACATATAACTCTCCTATCCTAATAAAATATTTGTTCCAACCACAAGTGACACTACACCTGCAGCCGTAAAAGCACGTCTAACATTGCTAAGTGAGCTAAGAAAGTGATTGTTAAAGTAAAGTATGACGAAACCAAACCCTACAAAAATTAATAGTACCCCAGCAGTAAACGCACCTATCATTGTAAAATCAACATTTCCACTCCCTACAGCACCCAAAGTGACAAGCATACCACGTACACCACCTGCACCCATAAGAAGACCCATGGTAAAAGATGAACTTTTTACGATAGCATCTTCATGGTTATGTGATTTTCCAAACCAGATATGTGTATGTTCTTTGCCTTCATGCACGTGTGTTCTAAGTTGTATACGATGTGTTGCTACCATAAAAAGCAGATAGACTCCCATGGCTATAATCACAGATGCAGAAATTAAATCACCGTAGGCAAGTAACTCATGGGAAATATGCAACCCTTCTAAAAGTTTTGCAAAGAGAAAAAGACTCAATCCATGCCCAATGGCAAAAAGAATAGTAATCATCATGGTTTTGCGTTTGTTTTTACCTATCGAAAAGTCTGCGATAGCAGTAAGATGGTCAGGACCAAAGGCATGAAGTATCCCATACCAAAAGATAACAATTAGTGACAATTCCATGCTTCCTCCTAAAAAAGTGAATATCTATTCACTATAATAGTATTTAATCATTAAGTATTCATTAAAAAATAGTTTTCTACTCTATTTTAAGGACTAAAAAGTATACTAAAGTATGAAATGTATCTATTGTGAACACCCATATACCTATCTATTGGCAGATAAACAACGTAAATGCAGTAAGTGTAAAAGAAAATTTAGTCCCCAAAAGATAGCACGTGAAAAAAGACTTGAAACTCTTTTTGTAGAAGGAGTCAATGCCACAGAAGCGTCAAAACAAACAGGGATGCATTTTGCTACTGCACAAAAGTACTATGAAAACTTTAGAAAAAACCTTACGTACTACGCAGATGAAATGTACCAACACAACAGCCATAGAGTCACAGGGTACGATGAGTATCTTTATCTACCAAAAAGCTTGAAGGTTGAAAATAATATATACAAACTACAACACTTTCTTACTATGAGTTATGACAATAAAGTCTACAATATCATGATGCCAAGAGCCAAACGCTCATTACTTCAAAATGAAGAAGTACAATCAGAGAAACTCCTACTTAAATATCTCACCTTCAACAAGATTGCCAAACTCACAAAAGCCCAAAGTACCATCACGCAGTTTTGGGACTATTTTGAAACCTTTATATGTAAATTTAAAGGAGTGAGTGATGAACAGTTTGTCTTTTACCTAAAAGAAGCAGAGTGGCGGTTTAACAGTAATTTTAAGCAAAATACCAAAGTATAAAAAGTACACTATATCCAAAGGATACACCATGAAACACCCCGTAAAAGTCTACTTAGAAAAAGGAAAGACCTATCACTTCTGTACTTGTGGTAAAAGTGCCGATGGAGTGCTCTGTGATGGAAGTCATAAGGGAAGCGAGTTTACACCAAAAGAGTTTATCGCGACACGTAATTCTGAGTTTTTACTCTGTCTCTGTAAGAAAAGTACTTGTACCCCTTATTGTGATGGGACACATGCAAAACATGAAAAACTTGATTTGGATTTTTTATTAGATTAAATGCTACTATTCCCAGAATGTCATAACATTAGGTTTTTGAAAAGTATAATTCAATAAGATTTCGATTCCTTTGGCATCCAATGCTTTTCCCTTTGCAATGTTTTCTGTAAAATTTGTCTTTTCAAAACCAAAAACTTCACTATTTTTTGTATATATATCTTTTTTTGTAGACTGTACGGGAGCCACAACATTTAATATTTTTGCTTTTAGTCTCTGGTCTATCACACTCTCTATGATGCCAACTACATCATCACGATGAACATAATTTGTCTCCCCATCTTCTACAGTTTTTCCTGCTGTGTATTTACCTGCTATTCTATCGTATCCCATCAAACCACCAAGTCTTAAAATGACAGTATCTGGGTCTTTTATTTTTGCTAATTCTTCTGCTTCAACTATGATTTTCTTGGCGTCATAAAAAGAGGTAGAACTTAACAGTATCATTTGTGTATCGAGTGCTTCATTTAGTGAGACAGAGAAATAAGCGTCTTCTATAACATCTACGTACTCTTCTGATGGAGGCACTGCGATAATAAGTGCATCGCAAGCATAAAATCCTACGAGTGTATCCATATTTACATCGCGTGAGAGGCAATTTACTTCATTTCCTCGTGATTCTAGTTTTTCTTTTAACGCACTGCCTACCCAGCCACAACCTAGTATGGCTATCTTTTTTTTCTTTCTAGTCATCTTTTTCCTTATTTTTTAAATCATATACTTTAACTTTCTTGTCTTCAGTAACTGCATAAATAGTTTGACCATCTTCCATTAAATCCATCATTTCGTAGGGAAAGGTAGCAATAGGCACAGATCGTATAGGGAAACGTACATCTTTGGTGCTAATTTCTGTACCTCCATCAACAGTTTCATACGTGTAGAATGTTACATTCTCAAACTTATACGTTTTAAGATATTTACTATTTCCAAACGAAAGTCCTATTTGAACAATGGCAAAAACCCCCAAATACGAAAGCAGTAAAAATGTGTACGCAGCACTTTTGTATAGGTTTCTTTTTTTCTGAGTTACATACAATTTTTTGACAATAAGATAAACCAAATATCCTGCTAGAACAAAAAATCCTACGATACTAAAATTTACAATATTTTCAATCACCCATGAAGGTTTCCATGGAATAATATGCAAGATTAAACTTAGCAATAGTAACAGTGTAATCTGAAAAAATTTAGTCAATATATACATATCTTACGCTCCTGTAGTAACATTTAAATTACTTGCCACCTGCCCCAAAGCAATCCCACCATCATTCGGAGGAATAGCATTAGAAATGATGGCTTTAGGAAATCTCTCGTAAATCAACGCTAAAAACACTCTATTTTGAAATACTCCACCACTCAGAACCAAAGGTAAATCATAAGGGGCATACACAACAGCTATCATCTCTACTAATGTATGAAAGAACTTTGAGACAGCAACAGAAGTATTGTCCTCAGCTAATAATGCTTCTATCATTGGAAGAAAATCTATCTTCCCCTCTTTGTATCCAAAACTATAATGTCCTTCTACTGAACTATCATACAACTCTTCAAGTAACATCCCACTCTCACCCTCAAAGCTCATTATTTGACAGATGCCAAGTAATGAAGCAACAGCATCAAAAAGTCTCCCTACTGAGGAGCTTAAGGGTGCATTGAGTCCTTTTTGCCATGCTGTGAAGTAAGTACGTAGTTCTACTTCTGAAAAAGCTTTTGTTATAGGGTTTTTTAAAGTAAGTACTTCTTTACCATAAAGGTCAAAGAGTATAGAAAGTGCCACACGTCTAGGCTCTTTGATGGCTTTGGCTCCGCCTAAGAGTTTGAAGTACTTTAAATGTGCTACTCTCTCATACCATTCATAGTCACACACCATAAACTCTCCACCCCATAAGTTGCCATCGTCACCATACCCCGTACCATCAAACGCCACACCAAAAACTTTATCTTTTATCTGTTTTTCTGCCATGACTCCTAAAATGTGTGCGTAATGATGCTGGACTTCATGTAGGGTACTGTTGCCACAGCATCTTTTAGCATATTTTGTTGATTCATACTTTGGATGCTTGTCATGCACTATCACATTAGCTTTAAAATCATACATACGCTCTAGTGTCTTTATATTTTTTTCATAATACTCCACAGAACCTATACTATCCAAGTCTCCTATGTGGGGAGACAAAATAGCCTGATTATCAAACCCTATGGCGATGGTACTCTTTTGGTTTGCTCCCATAGCCAATACATGATGTTTTAGTGCAAAAGGCAGTTTAATGCTCACAGGTGCATACCCTCTAGCACGTCTAAGTATGACTTCCTGTTCACCTACTACCATCACCACGGAATCATCACAGCCATTGACAATGTCACGGTTATGTTCTAACACATAGTCGTACACCCCTTGTAATTTTTCCAAGTCTTCTAAGTTGGTACAAATAGGCTCATCTGTTACATTCGCAGAAGTAGCTACCAATGGGCGATTGAGCTTGTTTAGAATGAGTAGATGTAAAGGAGTGTAAGGTAAAAACAGTCCAATACGAGAAAGATTAGGAGCAATGCCCGTAGGTAGAGGTCTACTCTCTCGGACAATTACAATAGGACGTTCTTTTGAAATCAACAGCTTCTCTTCAAGTGCATTAATCTCACCTAACTCCCTAGCCATCCCCATATCTTTCACCATCACTGCAAAGGGTTTGGTAGGTCGTTGTTTTCTCTCTCTTAACCTTAAAACAGCCTCTTCATTTGTCGCGTCACACATTAAATGATAGCCACCTACTCCCTTGACTGCAAGGATATTTCCTTTTTCTAAAAGGCGGACAGCTTTCTCTACCATAGTCTCTTGGGTAGCCACGAGGGCTACCCCTACATTATCAAACAACAATAATGCGGGTCCACACTCCCAACAGCCAATGGGTTGGGCATGGTAGCGTCTGTCCAGAGGATTGGTGTATTCCTCTTTACAGGCTTTACACATTTCAAAAAACTTCATAGAAGTATTTACCCTGTCATAAGGCAAATCATAAATGATGGAGTAGCGTACCCCACAATGGGTACAGGTAATAAACGGATAGCCATAGCGACGATTTTCAGAGTCAAATAACTCTCTTTCACATTCACTACAAATGCTTACATCAGGAGGAATGTTTACTGTCACATCTCCTACTTCTTGTGTCTCTATGATTTGAAAATCATTAAAAGATTTGTAGAATATTTCTTCATGGGTTATGTTATCTATCGATGCAAGTGGTGGGTACTCATACTCTAGGGCTATGAGAAATTGTTTTAGCGTGATGGTATCGGTGTTAAGGAATATTTCTACTCCTTTAGCGTTGTTACTCACTGTTCCAGTACACAAATACCTCTGAGATAAAGCATAAACAAAAGGACGAAATCCAACACCCTGTACTGTACCTGTAATGTTTACTTTATAAGTACAAAGCTCCATATACCGCATTCTCCTTGCCTATAGGGAAATTTTGATTCATTAGAGGATTTTTCTGCCCCAGTGTTCTTTGTATTCTACCATAGAGCGACTGATTGGCAAAGGTTTCACCTGTAAGTACAACGATATTACTACCCACTTTGTCACACAATTGAGGCACTATCTCACCGATGTAGTCTCCAAAAGACTCATAGATACTGTAACACATGAAGTTGTTCTCCACATCCCCTAACTGATAAGACATGATGCTTGTTAAAAAGGCATAGTTATCAAAACGGTTGTCTTTGACTCTGGTATCTATCTGTAGTCCACCTTTACCTAAAAAGCTAAGTGCCTCAGCAGAGATACCCTCAAAGCTTTCATCTTCAAGCCCAAGCGTAATAGCAGTCACTTCAAAGATATCCATATCACCTTTTAGGTTATCTAAACGCTCCCAGACTTCAGGGTAGGCTTTTTGATAATTCTCTACCAACCTGTCTGAACCTTCTCTTAGTGTGGATATTTTATCCCACAGGTTATCGGACTCGAAAGGGATAGGTGGTACAGCATCAATCACGTTTTTCCCATTATAATATAAAAAATGCAGACTCCCATCAAAATGAACCCCAATGGCTTTTTGACCTACCTTATGATGTTCGGCAAGCACTGACATCATTGAGGCTTTGTACTGTTCAAAACGATGTTCGTTTGAGTGTCCACCTTCAAAATCTTCGCCTTCTAACACATAGAGTTCTTGTGTATCTACACTGTCAAATACTCCCAGTGAGTCAACGATACTTTTATTGTCTATCTTCACGCAAGCCAAGTCATGTGCAACCGTGACCCTGTCTTTATTGCTCTGCACCTCTGTTGGATAAAGGATCCGCTCACCAGAGACAAAAAGTTTTGTATCTTGATTAATGAATACTTTGGTGTCTTTTTGGGTATTGATAGGCATATCAAAATCCACCAAGAAGTCCGCCTCTTCATTCCCATCACATTCTATATAGGCGATATAGTCAAGCCCTGAAGTAACTACTTCTTTAGCCAATAGCATCGTCAACCCATCATCAGGGTACTTAACCAATACCGATGAACCATACAGTGCTTTTACTTCATCACTTTTTGTTGCCACTCTGAGAAGGGGACGTTCAATACTAAGTAACGCATTAAACTCTTGCTCAACCATCATAAGATGGGTATTAAATCCTTCTGCTCTTGCCATAAGCAGTGTAGAGAGCCCAATATGTTTGATGTCACTATTGTTGGGATTAAAAAACTTTCTGTACCCATGCATTGTTTTCATCAGTAGTGTTTTTCCTGAAGCAATGGCACGTCCTGCTACTTCAAAAAGTTTGCGGTAGTCACCTTTGTTCAGTGCCATATGTTCACTTTCTTTGTCCAGCATACGCAACCCGATTCCACATTCAATACAAGATATAAGCGGATAATCTTTACGTAAAGCATTTAAATTCAATTCGTTCTTACACGCTTCACAGGGAACAAGAAACTTCATTGTAGTATGGAGTCGTTCATACGGGTACTTTGTAAGAAACTGGTGTTGAGAACCACAGTAATTACAAGAAGTAAACGGATAATAATAACGCCTTGAACTCACATCAAACATCTCTTTTTGGCAAGTAGGACATGGTGCAATGTTGACAGGTAAATTACTTTTACTCACGGGCATAAGCGCAGGCTTATTATCTGAAAAATAGTGTTTACCTTTGCCTAAAAAGAGTGAAGCAGGAAGTATATCTTCAAGTCCCAATAAAAACGTTTCTAGTTTTTCATCTTCTTTGTTGAATGTCATAATAATTTTATCTGTGGTTTGAAGTACATCAACTTCTATCTGTTTTTGTTCCCCATACGCTCGTATAAGATTGGCGATATAATTTTTAGGTGAAGAGAATGCTATCTCTAAGATAAAATACATAATTTTCCTTGTTTTCATGTTTACTATACAACCAGATAGAAGCTTATTTCCATGCAAATAGGAGGTATGCATTTTAACTCAATAAATCAAACTTTAGAATTAAAACAATAATACTCAAAATCTGGCTGTATACTAAACAATACTATCTTAAATAAATCACAGTTGCCTAAATTGTTTAGTCTACAGCCAGCAAAAAAAGCTATGCAAATTCAAGGAGGAATGCAATACTCTGGACAAGGTAAAAATCAACTCATCTGGCTGTAGACTAAACAATTATAAGAATATATATACTACAACATCTAAAGTAATATATTTAAAACCAACGCGGACATATCATGAAAATCAGATATTTTTGGATTTGCATAGGCATGAATAATCTTTGCAAAACTCACTTCATCTGATACTTTTCGTTTCAAGCTAATCCCAGAATTTTTCAATTCAGATAACGTACTTTCTACCAACTTTGGCATATGTACCAATGTTTCAGGCGTCATTGCATTTTTAACTTCTATGATATCATGAGGTACCATTGTAATAAGCTGTACTTCTCCCATATCCTCATGAAAGGAGCATATCTCTATCATCATTGTAATCTCGACTTCATTGGCAGTTTTACGTGTAGCAGATTCATTTGCCATCACTTGCTCAGCATTTTCAGAAGCTATCGTACCAACAGGTCCTTCTTTAGAACCTGTACCCACTACGATAATCTTGTCATACTCCTGATAGTATGTCATTAAAGTAAATCCTAAAGTTCCCCCTTCAACAATCGTTAGATTGGGATGTGCTTCATAATTTTCTTCAATATACTTCACTAAGTATGCACCTAGTCCCTCATCGTGAAACATAATATTTCCTATACCGATAAGTGCTATTTTTTCTACTGCCAATGTATGCCTTTAGAAAGAAGAAGCTTTATGCTTCTTCTTCGCCTTCTTTTATTTTGACATATTTACTACCACCAACGATAATAGAAATGTCTCCTTCTTTCCAGAAGATTGTTCTCCATACTTGATAATAAATATGAAAAACAACCCATGTAATAAGTAACCACATTGTAATATGATGCGAAATACGTACATCCATTAGCGAAGCAGTTGGTCCACCACCGACCATCCATCCACTCACAGGAATCGTCCAGTCAGTGACAGCATGCAACATCCATGGCCACCATTCTCCAATGCTACTTAGCCCAGATTCTAATCCATGCACATACATTTGAAGACCTGTCAACAACATCCAAATCATAAGGAAATGAAAAATAAAGAAGTAGACAATATTAAAACTATCATTATGCGTTGAATCAAACTTTTTACGCTTATTCAGTGTAATGAGATTCAAAAATACTTCAACAAACTCTGAGAGGTTTTCCTTATTAGGAATCGCCTTTTTCCACGGGCGATCCACACGTGAGAAAAATGTCAAATATGCTATTACTATCGATGTAACATCAAAAATAATCGCCATAATAAAATGTCCCCAACGGTTCCATGCCATTACATACTTATCGACTGCACCCTCCGCAATGAGGGTTTGATAATAAGGTTCAGCAATGTAAAGACCGGTAGCGATTGAAACCATCATAGCTACCACATTGGTCCAGTGAATAATTCTAAGGGCACCTGTTCTTCGCTTAACCTGTCTATATCCTGGTTTTGCTTTCATAATCAAGCCCTCCTAGAATGCACAGGTAGGGTCGACTTTATATGTAGCCAACTCCTTACCTTTTGTATCCACCACATGCACTGCACAAGCAATACAAGGGTCAAAGCTATGAACAGTTCGTATGATTTCCAATGGTTCTTCAGGGTTTGCTACTTTTGTACCAATAAGTGATGCTTCATAAGCACCTATCTCACCATTTGGTCCTCTCGGACCTGCATTCCATGTAGAAGGAACAACAGCTTGGTAGTTTTTAACTTTACCATCTTTAATGACAACCCAGTGTCCTAAAGATCCTCTAGGTGCTTCAGCAAGTCCTCTACCTTTACAGTCTTTACTCACTTCATCAAAATCAAATTCAGTCCATGTACTTAAGTCACCAGAAGCTGCATTTTTAGCAAGCTCTGCTGCCCAGTCTTTCATACCATCTGCAATCATCTCCGTCTCAATAGCACGTGCTGCAGTTCTACCCACAGTAGAGAAAAGTACTGTAATTGGAAGACCAGAACGTTTCAAGAAATCACCTACGTATTTAGTGATAGTTTTATCACCTTTTACATATCCAACTACCATACGTGCGAGTGGTCCTACTTCAACTTTTCGTCCATTATAGAGTGGAGATTTAATCCATGAATATTTCTCATCTGTTTTAAGATACGCATATCCATCTTCTTTTTTCTCTAATCCTGTATATTTAGGAATAGTTGTACCTACGTACGGATGCTCAGGGGCACCTGTACCTTCATACCATGAGTGTGTTACATCTTCAGTAATCTTTGCTTCATCCAATTCATGTACTTTAGTAATATCACCATCAAGTACAAGTCCTCTAGGGAGGAAAAGTTCAGAACTATAAAATCCTGTATCATCAAGTCTAAAGTCACCATAAGACATGTAAGAGAGTAGTCCCCCACCAGAACCACCAACACCTTTACCTAGAGTACCTTTATGTGACGTACCATGGAAAGACTGTGCGTTATCTGTTGCTTCTTTTGCATACGCCGTTCCTGCCATATAGATATCTGGCAAATAGGCTTTTTTCACAAATTCAGTTGTCTCACGAAGTAACTCTTGGAACAATGCAATACGTGCAGGATTTTGAATATCTTGAACACAAGTTACTCCACCAACAACAATAGATTGAGGGTGAGGACTTTTCCCACCAAAGAGTGCATGCATCTTAGACATACGTCTTTGTACATCAAGTCCTTTAAGGTAATGTGCTACACCAATAAGATTTTGTTCAGGTGTTAGTTTATAACCATTATTTCCCCAGTATCCATTTCCAAAGATACCAAGACGACCTTCTTTTACAAACTTAATGATACGGTCTTGAATCTCTTTATAGGCTGTAGCCCCAGAGATATATGGTGTTGTACCTGCTACTTTTGCCCACTTAACTGCTTCTGCTGCAGTCGCTTCTGGGTCTGCTTTAGTTGCGTCAACAACATCCACAAAGTCAAGTGCATGAAGATGATAAAAATGTACAAAGTGATCATGTACTTGCAGTGAGCCCTGAATAAGGTTCCGTACAATACGTGCATTTTTAGGAATGGTAATTTTAAATGCATCTTCAACTGCTTCTATACTTCTTTGATAATGCGTTCCTGTACATACACCACAAATACGCATTGCCATTAAACCACAGTCTCTTGGGTCTCTACCTTTTAAGATAGTTTCAATCCCTCTAAACATCGTTGAAGAACTCCATGCATCTACAATGACATTATCAGAGTTAATCACTGCTTCAATTCTAAGGTGTCCTTCAATTCTTGTAATGGGATCCACAATAATATGTTTGTTTCCATTTGCATCTGTCTTATGAAAACCTTTTTCCTCTACAGTTTCTGTTACTTCAGCTCCACCACCTGTTGCTTGGGCTTCTGCTTGTTCATTTAATTCTGGCATTAGTATTCTCCTCCATCTTCTCTTTTACCTGCTATTGCACTTGCTGCTGCATGGATACCAATTCCGATACCTGCTGCTGTCAACAATCCTAAACCAAATTCATCAACGGTTTTTTCAACCCCACCTGTAGGTGCTTTAATGTTGGCATTTGCCATTGGTCTTTCATAGGCATACTTGTCCCAGAAATCTGGTTCAGAACAACCGATACATCCACGTCCTACACCAATAGGCCAGTTCACCCCTTCGTTATAACGAATGATAGAACAGTTATTGAATGTCATAGGACCCTTACATCCCATTTTGTAGAGACAGAAGTTATTTTTCGCACCTTCATCACCCCACTCTTCTACATATTCACCCGCATCAAAGTGTGCACGTCTTTCACAGTTGTCATGGATACGATATCCAAAGGCAAACTTAGGACGTAAAAGTGAATCGAGTTCAGGGATAGTTCCAGTGAGTACAAAGTGTAAAATCACCCCTACCATATTAGAAGGGTTTGCTGGACATGCTGGGATGTTGATAATTGGCTTACCTTTTACTACGTCCATAACCCCAACAGCATCTGTCGGGTTTGGTGCAGCAGCAGGAATACCACCATACGTAGCACATGAACCAACCGCAACAACTGCAGCTGCTCCTTCTTGTACACGTTGTAAGTGATCTACAAAAGTTTCACCTTTTGCTCCAATCGTTCCATATTGTCCATTCATACCTAGTGGAATTGCACCCTCAACAAAGAGAAGATATTTCCCTTTAAAGTGCTCCATCGCTTCTTCCATTTGCTTCTCAGCCTGGTGACCAGAAGCTGCTTGAAGGGTTTCATGGAATTCCAAAGAGATGATGTCTAATACAATTTCATCAATCTTAGGTCCGTCTGAACGTAAAAGAGCTTCAGAGTTACCTGCACAATCACTTAGTTCCATCCAAATGACAGGCACCCTGTTCATGAGTGTTGCAGCTTCAGCCACAAGAGGCGTAAATGACGCAGGAAGCATCAGCATAGCAGTCGTTGCAGAAGACCACTTAAGAAAGTCTCTTCTCTCAAGCCCTTCTTCTGTTACTGTCTCCATAAAATCTCTTCTATTGTTGAGAGGTTCTAATTTTTTTAAATCCTCAATTCTCTTTTGACATTGAATATATAATTCATCGTAGTAGCCATCACCTTTGTTGGTGTCTACCTGTGCACTTTCAGCCGTAAAGAGTTTTTTTACGGATTCTTCTTTATCTATACTCATTCTACTCTCCTCTTTTAGTGTAATTGAATAGTCATTCACTATGATAAGAAAAATAAGCTTAAATAAAAATGAATAACTATTCAATTTTCATAAAATATGTAATTTTGTTGATTTTTAAACATTATAAAAAGTAATATTATATTATTGTGCTGTGCAAACAGAACAAACATCAAAAGTACGGAATATAAAAGTGGCTTCTTCTATACTTTTAGAACCTACCATTGCTTCAATGGCTATCCCCTGTTCTTCTTTGCTACCATGACTGAGATTCCACTGTGTGGGTGTAATGATGTCGTAGTTTGTGATAAGCCCTTCCCTGACTGTTGTTTTATGTATAAGTGAACCACGTGCCGCTTCTACCACACCTGTACCTTCAAATTCATACAGTTTTACATTGGATTCAAGTGTGCAGGAAGGTTCATCCAATTGGAGGTTATGTAAAAGTGTTTTTGAATAGTCAAGTAAAAGTGCTACTTCATTGATGCGTGAAAACACACGCGTAAGTAGTGAATCTTTATACCGTTTATGTAAATTTTTAATGATAGGCGTTTTTGCTACCATACCACGTGCCAACGGTCCTACTTCATAAAGTCTATTTTTATAGGTGACTGCTTTGGCTACTGTACCCTTTTGCTTACTTTCTTCTACATAACGTGTATCTACATTAGAAACATTGGTAACGATGGATTTTCCAGATTGTGAGAGTATACAATCTCCAAAAACGATAAACTTGTCATGACTTTGCCCAATCTCTGCCAATCCATGACTACCCATTAGGTGCAACATTTTTCCAAAGTCACCTTGAATTTGATGGAGATTAGAAACTGAATCTATAGATAAATAGGTATCTAAACTAAGCCCTGTCACAACTTGTTCAAAAAACTTAATACTCTCATCTACAAGACTTTGTGCCTGCATCACATCTAAATGTGTAGGATCACAGGTGACCCCTCCTGGTACGGCATAGCTAGAGTGTGGCCATTGCCCTGAAAAGATAGCCATCGCTTTAGTAATAGTAGATGACAAGTACGTAGCTTTAATGGCATAGTTCTCTTCACTTCGTTGATTCACATAAGCTTCTAGTTGTGGGAGTATGGTGATGTAGAGCCACTTAATATGATTTTGTATCAGTTCACAGGCAAGGGTAAATTCGCGTATATCATTGGCTTTGGAAGAGAGTGCTATCTTTACGCCACTATTTTCATAACCATTTTCTATGGCTCGTACAGCTGAGAGTAGATGGGCATGGTTACATATGCCACAAACTCTTGGGGTTATGACCAATGCATCACGTGCAGCTTTACCTCTGAGTATCTCTTCTATCCCTCTGTAAAATCCAAAGTTTATTTTGACATCTTCTATTAGACCATCATTGAATGTGAAGTCCAGTTCTGCTTCACCTTCTATTTTTTCTATGAGTTGTTTTATCTGTATTTTTTTCATTTGTCATACTCCAGTAACTTTTCAGAGAAACGTTTGATCTTAAAACTTTTCACCACACCCGTCAGTGTTAAGTAAGCACGTCTAGGGATACCCAAAGGCATCTTAGCTGGTATCCCCATATTAGTCTTCGTAGCAAACAAAGAGGTTTGAGGAAAGTGTGGTTCCGTACAGCCAAAACATGGTGTACCTGCACGTGTTTTAGAGCTTACATCATTCCAAAGTATTTTGTTACAAGAGCCGCGCGTGTAAGGACCTTGACATCCTTGTTCGTAAAAAAGGCAACCCTCTTTGAGACCGAAGTTTTTCACGTCAATCTTCCATTCAAAGTATTCATTACGTGTACATCCTGTATGTACTGTATAACCATAGAGTTCAACTGGCCGATGCAAATTATCAACCTCTATCTTCTTTTGATTGACTATCATCAGTAAAACATAGGACATCCACTTAGGATGCATAGGACACCCTGGTAACGAAATAAGTTTAGAAGCATAAGCACTATATCTTGATGTTTTTTCTTCTAAATCAAAACAAAAACCTGAAATTTCATCTGGGTTATTTTGTTTAAAAATACCCCCAAATGTAGCACAAGTCCCAGCAGAAATGATATGTTTTGCTTTTCCAGCATAGAGATGAATAAGCGCAGATACTTCTACTCCACCTTTCTTGAGTCCTTCTTCTATAAATGAACCTTCCAATATGAGTATATCACATGGCACACTCCCTGAAATAACATCTTCCATAGTATACGCTCCCTCTAGGGTAGGATGATGTACTATTTCAAAATGAGACAATATAGAAAAAAGGTCTGGATGATTTAAAAATGAGTGGGTATTGCCATTGCAGGTAATAGACTGTAGCCAAAGCAGTTTTGGTTTGTTTTGGCTAGGCACAAGTTATACTTTTAGTGCATTATAGATATTTCGGGAAATATCATCTATGTAGAACTCTATCTCTTTCGGTAAGACCTCTTCGCCCTTAAGAAACACCATGCCTCCCAAATACCCCATAAAGAGTCCAAAAGCAGAAAAAAAGTCTTGATTACGAAGTTCGCCAGAACTTACACAGTCATCAAAGAAAATCATAATCTCTGTAATAAACCCAGACACACATACCATCCCCTCACAACCATCAGAAAAAACCTCACGGTTAGAAAGATAGACCCGTAAAAAATACTCTATCATCTCAGGCTTCTCTTTTGCCATTGTAAAGTAGATAGTAACGATTTGGTGTATCTTCTCTTCAGCCGTAGCCTCCATCATATTCACCTCACGTATCTTCTCACCCAAAGCTTCAGAAGTGTATTTGATAATCTCCTGAGCCAATATATCTTTAGAGGAAAAGTAGTTATATAAATTTCCCACTGACATCTGAAGTTTTGTAGCGATGTCAGGTATGGTAGTTCTATGAAATCCATTGGTAGAGAAAAGCTGTAAAGCTGTTTGTATAATGGATTCTCGTTTAAGCGCTTTTTTGTCTGCTATTTTCATATTGTTCCCTGAATATTGTTAGGTTTATTTTAGCATAAAAATAACCATAGTACCTATTCCTTGTCAGACATAAATACCGATTTTACCCATTAACCACACGCACCACTATCTTTTATACTCTTTTTAAGATTCTCAAATTTTCTATTTTCTTTATAGAGTTCCAACCAAGATTCTACCCAATTTGGTATGGACTGTGTCGCCCTTCCCCAATTAACAACGCCTCCATAAGACACATCTACTAAACGTGCGAACTCTTTCTTTGTTAACTCAATCTCTTTTAATATTTTTTCAAATTCTTCATTGGTCATATTGGTGTCCTAACTCATACTTTATGTATGAATTATACAAAAAGTTCATAAAAGATGGACTAAAGACTTGACATAATACATATTATATGGATATAATTCATTTACAAGTTCATAATATATGGACTTTATAGTAAGAAACAACATTATAAATAAACGAAAAGGACTCCATTATGTACAAAGAAAGAGAAAGAAAATCACTAAAACGACGAATTAAAAAGTTTGTCCAACTAGGGGAAGAAAAATACGGGAAAGGCACTTACGACTATTCCATTGCAAAAAAAGAGTATTCAAATAACCGTACTCCCGTGCGCTTGATATGTAATACCTGCAAAGCTAATGGGGTCGAAGAGTACACTTTTTTGGTCTATCCTTTTGCCCATACCTCTCATGGAGATAATGATAAAGGTACTTGCCCCATCTGCTATGAGCAAAAACAAACCGTACAGGAAACCAGATGGAATCCAAACCTTCCAGAAAGGATAGATGAGTTTGAAAATATAGTCAATAAGAAGTATCAGGGTTCTCTTTGTCTTCCTCATGTAAAAGCTGAGTACAAAAATGAATCTTCAAAAATTACGGTTATTTGCAAACAATGCAAATCAAAACCATTCACCATATTGGCAAGATCCCTAAAAGCAAAAGATCGTATAGGTGGTTGTGAAGTATGCAACAAACAACAAAACCAAAAAAAGACCAATAAAATACTCAGCCAAAGGCAACATAGAAACCACACCACAAAAGATAAGCCTCAACCCTATGGTTGCATTTACAAGATAACCAATACAAAAAACAACAAAATTTATATTGGCTACACCAATATGACTGCAAAAAGAAGGTTTAAGGCACATACAGATGAAACAAGAAGAATGCAAAGAGGTATAAAAGGAAGGAGCAGCTATTTGCATAATGCCATGAACTATCATGGTTTTGAATCTTTTAAAATAGAAATTCTAGAAGAGCACACAGATGTAACACCTCATTTTCTTGCAGCACTGGAAATGGAATATATGGACACACAAAATCCACACTACAATCTTTCCCCTGGTGGGGAGATTGGTAGATCAAAGATCCATCTAAAAAAAGCTTGTTAAATACGCAGAGCATCATCCACCTGCACAGCCCTCCTCTTGAGGGTCTTGAACACTCACTAAAAATACCAAAAAAGGAATTACCCATGTCAACACAAACCAAAATCAGCTGTCCCAACTGTGGCACACAAGTCAATGTCAACGAGATCCTCTATCATCAGATGGAAGACGACATGAAAAAGAAGTTTCAAGGGGAAGTTGCAGAACATCGACAGAAATACAAAACTGCCATCGAACAACTCAAAGCCAAAGAAGTCTCCTTTAAAAAGCAGCAAGAAGACTTTGATGAAAAGCTCAAAGAGAGTTTACAGCAACAGCTTAAAGCTGAACGTATCAAGCTTAGTGAATCTATCAAGACAGAAATACTCGATGAACAGCAGGAGCAGATGACACTGATGCAGAATGAACTTGCAAGAAAGTCAGAGCAGGTAAAAGAACTTAACCGCTCAAAGGCGCAGATAGAACAACTCAAGCGGGAGAATTCTGAAATAGAAGAGAGAGCTAAGCTTGAAGCTCAAAAAGCATTAAGTCTACAACTGGAAACAGAACGTGAGAAAATACAAAAAGTTGTACATGAAAAATCTGAGCTTAAACTCAAAGAGAAAGAGATGCAGCTAAATGACCTGAGACATAAGCTTGAAGAAGCTAGACGTAAAGCTGAACAAGGAAGCCAGCAATCACAAGGGGAAGTACAGGAACTGGCTATAGAAGAGTGGTTACGTTCACAATTCCCGTTTGATACAATAGAAGAAATAAAAAAAGGCATCAAGGGTGCTGATTGTATCCAAACTGTCAATACCCGAGAAATACAGAACTGCGGTACTATCTACTATGAATCTAAGCGTACCAAAGAGTTTCAAAAGAGCTGGATAGAGAAGTTCAAGACTGACATTAGAGATAAGAGTGCTGATCTTGGAGTCCTAGTGACAGAAATACTGCCAAAGAATATGGAACGCATGGGATTGGTCGATGGTGTATGGATTTGTACCTACGAAGAGTTTAAAGCACTTTCCTTTGTTTTACGGGAACATATTGTCAGACTGTCACATACTATGCAGTCTCAAGAGAATAAAAGTGACAAAATGAGTATTCTTTATGGCTATCTTACCTCCACTGAGTTCCGCATGCAGATAGAAGCAATCGTTGAGGGCTTTACCCAGATGCAAAGTGATCTTGATGTCGAGAAACGCGCTATGGGACGTATCTGGAAACAAAGGGAGAAGCAGATATCGAAAGTCTTGGATAATACTGTTGGGATGTATGGGTCTATACGTGGGATTGCGGGTTCCGCTGTTGGGAGCATTCAAGCGTTGGAATTACCTTATACTGAAGAAGTAGCTAGTTAAATTATCCAAAAAAACCTTATATTCTTATATATTAAGCCCTTTACAAATTCAACATAAAGAAGTAACCAATTTCCTATGCCTTCTACTCAATCAACAACCCAGACCTAGAATGTGGGGCATGAATCGAATTAAATTTATTGGCGAGACTTGACTCACGACAAATCGTTATCAAGGTCGATATTGAATTAACTAGGGTCGGGGAACTATTCCAGATTAGATTAAACTGCACTCTGCCCTTTGATAAATACTACGATCTATGCTACCAAATATTTCAGTGCTATTGATATGAGTATATAAATTTAATCACTTATCGAATGCCCTTCTTTAATTTTAGACTCTTTTTATTTTTTACAAGCTCATGAAACATCTCTCAAAATACTGTCTTAATTTTCCATATAATGTTTCTTCTGTATTCGAATATTCATACGATATAAAATTTACACTCCCACACACTTTACTTAAAGCGTTTGTTGTATAATATCCATACTGCACCATCTTTTTTCTTTTAACTTTTAGTGATTAAAGAACGATAATAGCACAGTGGCCCAAAGCTGCTAAACATTGGGAGTCCACCAATAGAACTACTAGTTTACTTAGGAAAATTACAGCTTTTAGGTTTTTCTATAGCAATAGGGTATAAAAATTTAAATTAATAAATCTATATGACATTAAACAAATGGGTAATATTACGCTGAAAGCGTTGTTTGTAAGTGGTGGGCTCTCGGGGACTCGAACCCCGGACCACTCGGTTATGAGCCGAGTGCTCTAACCAGCTGAGCTAAGAGCCCTGATTAGAATCTAAAGTATTAATGAAAATCTTTTGTTTGCATCGTTACTTTTGAGTCAGAATTATAGCGACTGTAATCTTTAAAAGCAATAAGATTTTGCAAAATTCCAAAAATAACGGCAAAGATGATAAATGAGGTACCACCATGGCTAAAAAGTGGTAGAGGAAGTCCCACGACAGGGGCTAGTCCTATGACCATATAAATGTTCACTCCCATATAGACAAAAATCAGAAAAGCCAAGCCAGAGGCAAAGGCTTTTATAAGGTAATCACTAGGGTATTTGGCAGAGATGTAGAGGAGATTGAAAATGAGTAAGATGTATAATCCTATGACTACCATCATGCCTTTAAAGCCCAATCTTTCTCCTAAATATGCAAAGATAAAATCTGTTGAAGACACAGGTAAGAACTTCAACTGTGTTTGCGTAGAGTCTTCTTTCGTCTTACCTTCCAACCCACCTGAACCTATGGCGATGAGTGCTTGTTTGACATGGTAACTCGGTTTCCCTATAAAATCGGTAACACGTTTCTTTTGGTATGGTTTTAACTGTCCGTAAAGTAAAGGTGTAGTGAGTCCTAAAACTATAACTATCGTTGTCCATATCTTCCAATTTATGCCTATGACAAAAAGTACTCCATACCCTGTGATAAGCAACACCAATGCCGTACCCAAGTCTGGTTCTTTTGCTATAAGTAAAAAAGGCACTACGATGACAATAGAAAGTTTGATAAACTGAAAAAGTCCATAGCCTCTTTCAGGAGGTGGATTACGCGTAATGAGGTAGCCTAGCATCATGATGACCGATACTTTGATGAATTCTGAGGGTTGTATAGTGACACCTGTACCAGGAAGTTCTATCCACCGTTGTGCCCCAAGTATACTCTTACCTATGAACTCCACAGCCACCAATAAAACAAGGTTTCCTACATAAAAAATAGGTACAAACCACCAGATAATCTGTCGCCACGGCATAAAAGCAGAAACAAGAAAAACCACAAAAGAGATAAAATAATAAATCATTTGTTTGTTAAAAAGGTGAGGATTTATCTCATTGACAAGATACGAAGAGATAATAAAAAGAGGAATGAGTTGCACCATGAGCAAATAAGAAAAATGCTTAAAAATGCGTTTGTCAAAATCAAACCATGATTCCATAAGATGCCTCTCTCTTTGTAATAATTTTGGTATTATACCAAAAAGGGACTAAGGAGTTTCATGCTTGATTTTTATAGGTTTAAACATTTTCAAAAGTACAACACACTCTTACATGCAGTCACAACCAAATCAACCTTATATCCCTACACCTTTAGCCTTGCGCTACACACTGGTGAAGACGAGAAAAGCATCATCACAAACAGACAGACCTTAGCCACACACCTTAAAAGTCACAACCCTTTACACTTTGTTGTGGCACAACAAACCCATAGCAGCCATGTTAAAGTCATCTCTGCTAAAAAAACACAGGGGTGGACAAGCCTTACCGATGCCATAGAAGACTGTGATGCGCTCGTGACCAATGTTCCCCATGTCGTCCTTAACATCTTGACAGCAGACTGTGTACCCATCTTGCTTTTTGACCCAGTACAACGCGTAGTAGCAGCCGTTCATGCAGGGTGGAAAGGAACACAGGAAAACATCGTACAAAAAACTGTGGAAAAAATGCAAGTTACTTTTGGGGTAAACACTAAAGACATCCTAGTAGGTATAGCCCCATCTATAGGTGGATGTTGTTACGAAGTAGGCGAAGATGTTGCAGAACATTTTTTTGACTACCCAGAGAGTTTTACAAAAAAAGGAGAAAAGTATATGTTGGATTTACCCACTATCAACAAAATGCAACTCTTACAGTCTAGTATCCAAGAAAAGCATATAGAAATGTCAAATATGTGTACAGCCTGTGAAGTCGCACGCTTCTTTTCTTACCGAAAAGAGCATAGGTGTAGTGGTAGGTTTATGAGTATGATAACACTTGATTAATGGAATGATCCGCTACTTTCTAATTCAGTAACAACCCCAGTTTTAGACATCTTAATATTATACCTTATTTCAAATTCATTTGGTGAAATATCCCAAATCACGAAATAGAGATTCCTCCCTCTAAATAATCAACCAAAAACCAAACACTTGATAAAAATGGAGATATTGTTTTGGACATATATATGTAAATCTTGAAAAATATTATTGAAGTAGGTA